>DATDDC010000642.1:0-2474 GCA_036523995.1 Anaeromyxobacter sp. | reverse complement strand
AGGAGGCCGAGCGGGAGGAGAAGGAGCAGCGCCGCCGGGAGCGCGAGGAGGAGGAGCGGCGCGCCCGCGAGGAGGCGGAGCGCGCCGCGCGCGAGGCCGAGGAGGCGCGCCGCCGCGAGGAGGAGCAGCGCCGCAGGCGGGCGGAGGCCGAGGCGGGGAAGACGCTCGCCGCGGGGCTGGAGAAGACGCGCGGCGGCTTCATGGCGCGGCTCAACGCGCTCTTCGCCGGCGGGAAGCTCGTCGACGACGCCGTGCTCGCAGACCTCGAGGAGGTGCTCTTCACCGCGGACATCGGCGTCCGCACGGCGACGAAGCTCCTCGACTCGGCTCGCGAGCGCGTGAAGAGGAAGGAGCTGTCGGACCCCGAGCGGCTGAAGGGCGTGCTCCGGGAGGAGATCCAGACCATCGTCGCGCTGGACGGGGCGGACGGCGCGGGGCGGGCCGGCATCGGGAGCGCGCGCCCCTGGGTGATCATGGTGGTCGGCGTGAACGGCTCCGGGAAGACCACCACGGTGGGGAAGCTCGCGGCGCAGCTCCGGGCCCGCGGGCTCTCGGTCCTCCTCGGCGCGGGCGACACCTTCCGCGCCGCCGCGGGGGAGCAGCTCGAGATCTGGGCCGAGCGCGTGGGCGTCCCCATCGTGCGCGGCAAGGAAGGGGCCGACCCCGCCAGCGTCTGCTTCGAGGCCATCCAGCGCGGCATCGCCGAGAAGGTGGACGCCGTCCTCTGCGACACCGCCGGCCGGCTCCACACGAAGACGCCGCTCATGGACGAGCTGAAGAAGGTGAAGCGCGTCATGGCCAAGGCGGCGCCGGGCGCGCCGCACGACGTGCTCCTCGTGCTCGACGCCACCAACGGCCAGAACGCCATCGCCCAGGCGCGCCAGTTCCACGAGGCGCTCGGCGTCACGGGCATCGCCCTCACCAAGCTCGACGGCACGGCCAAGGGCGGCGTCGTCATCGGCATCTGCGACGAGCTCAAGATCCCCGTGCGCTACGTGGGCGTGGGGGAGACGGTGGGGGACCTGAAGCCCTTCGCCCCCCGCGAGTTCGTGGAGGCGCTGTTCGCGTGAGCCACGGGGCCGACGCCGCCGCGACGCTGCCCTTCGCGCTCTACCTCTTCGACGTGGACGGCACGCTCGTCCACGCGGGCGGCGCCGGCCGCCGCGCCTTCGAGCGGGCCCTCGTGGACCGATGCGGCCACACGAGGCCGGCGCCGGCGCTCCAGGGGCTCCGGCTCGACGGCATGACCGACCGGCTCATCGCGCGCAAGGCGCTCGAGCTCCTCGGCCTGCCCTTCGACGAGGCGTTCTGCGACGGCGTGCTCGAGCGCTACGTCGAGCACCTGCACGTCGAGATCGAGGGCCCGGGCTACGCCGTCCTCCCGGGCGTCCTCTCCCTCCTCGACGCCCTGCGCGCGCGCGGGGGGCTCGTCGGCCTGTGCACCGGGAACGTCGTCGAGGGCGCCCGGCTGAAGCTCCGGCGGGGCGGGCTCGACCGCTACTTCGACTGGAGCGCGAGCGCCGTCTTCGGGTTCGCCGCGGACGGCGAGGAGCGCGAGAAGCTCGTCCTCGCCGCGCTCCGGCGGGCGGCCGCGCGGCTCGGCCGCCCGGTCCCCCCGCGCTCGGCCGTCGTCGTCGGCGACACCCCCCGCGACGTCGCCGCCGCCCACCACGCCGGCTGCGTCGCCCTCGGCGTCGCGACCGGCCGCTACTCGGAGGACGAGCTGCGGGCCTGCGGGGCCGACCACGTCGCGCCGGCGCTCGACCACGACGACGCGCTGGGCGTCCTCCTGGGTCGACCGACACGCTCGCCTTGACCGGCCGTGCCATGTGGGGCTATCTCGCAGGCATGTCCTCCGCGAGCGCCCCCACGCCGGATGCGGAGCTCGCCGCCCTCGAGGGTCCGCGCCTTCGCGCCGTGCGCGCCTCGGCCGAGCACGTGAGGCAGATCCAGGCCTGCTTCGAGGGCGCGCCCGACTACTTCGCGCGCACCGAGGGCGCACCGCCCGGTGCGGACGCCGCCCAGCGGCTCGTCTCGGACGCCGAGGGCGACGACCTGCGGAAGGTCTACGCCCTCGTCCCCATCATCGGCGGCCCCGCCGTCGGCGTGCTCGACCTGTACCTGCACCATCCGGAGCCGGGCGTGGCGCACATCGCGCTGCTCCTCTTCCGCGAGGCCTGCCAGGGCCTCGGCTACGGGAAGGAGACGACCGCCGCGCTCGAGCAGGTGCTGGCCCGCGCGGGGTACGGGATCCTTCGACTCTCCGTCGGGGACGAGAACCCGGAGGCGAAGACCTTCTGGGAGCGCATCGGCTTCGCGCAGATCGGGCGCCTCGATCGCGGCGTCTCCGTGTACGAGAAGCGGATCGGCTGAGCGTGCGCCCCGCGCGGGCGCATTCCACTCCGCGTCGCATTCCACGTTGGGTCATCACCCCAAGGCCCGCGAAACCTTCGCGCGGCGATGCTCATCGCTCC
>DATDDC010000641.1:0-4229 GCA_036523995.1 Anaeromyxobacter sp. | reverse complement strand
TCCGCGCCACCCCGCGCGCCATCGCGTAGGCGTGGGCGATGGAGGTCTCGTCCACGAAGCCGACGATGCGGCCGGCGGCATCGACGGCCGGCAGCTCGCGGACGCCCTCCGCCAGCATGGCCTCGAAGGCGGTGCGGAGGTCGTCGTCCTGTCGCAGCGCGACGGGCGGGCGCATCACGTCCGCGGCGTTGGCGATGCCGTCGAGGTGAGGCTGCGACGCGATGGAGATGAGGTCCGCGAGGGTGATGATGCCGAGGAGGCGTTCCCCGTCGAGCACCGGGAAGATCTCCTGGCGGCCCTTGCTGGCGAGCGCCTCCACGAGCTGGGCGTGCGTCGCCGACGGCTCGAAGCTCGCGTGCGGCGACGTGTCCATGGGCACCTCGCGCAGCGGGACGCCCTCGAGCGCGTCGTCGAGCGCCCTGCGCTGGAGGTGGATGCCGTCCTGCTCGAGCAGGGCCTCGTAGATGGGCGTGGGCCGGTAGTGCCGGGCGATGCCGTACGCCAGCATGTTCGCGATCATGAGCGGCAGGATGAGCGAGTAGCCGCCGGTCATCTCGATGATGATCAGCACGGAGGTGATGGGCGCGCGCACGATCCCGGCGAAGACCGCGCCCATCCCCACGAGCGCGAAGGCGCCGAGCGACTCCGTGGAGTGGTGCAGCAGGGCCGCGTCGAGCGCGCCCACCGCGCCGCCCGCCATCCCGCCGATGAAGAGCGCCGGCGCGAAGATCCCTCCGGCCCCGCCGCTCGAGTACGAGAAGATCGTGGCGGCCATCTTGAGGAAGCAGAGCGCGATCAGCACCGTCGCCGGAAGCTTCCCGGCGAGCGCCTCGCCCAGCGTGGCGTATCCGCCGCCGGTCACCCCGTGCACGCCCAGCGTGCCGAGGGCCAGCGCGGCCAGGGCGCCGGTGACGAGGGCGCCGAGGGCCGGATGCGCCCAGCGAAGCCGGCCGCCGGCCGCCCGGAAGCGGAGGCGGAGCGCGAGCAGCCCGCCGCTGAAGAGGAGCGAGAGGCCGGCGGACACGACCCCGAGCACCGCATAGAGCCCGAGCGAGGAGACGCGCTCGAGGCCGTACTCGCGCGGGATGGAGAAGACGGGCGAGGTGCCGAGCACGCTCCGCTCCACGATCGCCGCGAGCGCGGCCGCCACGATGACGCCCGACAGGACCGTCTGGTCGAGCTTCCCCACCACCTCCTCGATCGTGAAGGTGACCGCGGCGATGGGGGCGTTGAACGCCGCGGCGATGCCGGCCGCCGCTCCCACCGGCAGGAGCCGGTTCTGGTTCTTCGGGGAGATCCCGGCGAAGCGGCCGACCCGGCTCGCGAGGCCCGCGCAGATGTGGACCGTCGGGCCCTCGCGCCCGAGCGACGAGCCCGTGCCGATCTGGAGCGCGGAGAGGAGGAACTTCCCGACGGCGTCGCGCAGCCGCAGAGGAGGGCTCCGCCCCGCGTACGCCGCCTTGACCTGCGGGATGCCGCTGCCGCGCGCGTCCGGCACGAGGTAGTGCAGGGCGGCGCCGGTGGCGAGGCCGCCCAGCGCGGGGACCGCGAGCGTCCAGGGGATCCACGAGCGCCCCGGCGCAGCCAGGGCGCGGTCGATGGCGAGCTCGGAGATGGCGTCGATGAGGAGATGGAACGCGACCGCGGCGAGGCCGCACAGCCCCCCCAGGACCACCGTGAGCGCGAACACCCGCTGGCCCTCGGAGGGAGCGAAGCGCAGCAGCACCTTGGGCCAGCGCCGCCGGAGCCCGTCGACGAGAGCCGCCCAGCGGCCCGCTCGATCTCCCCGCGCGCCGGCGCACACGCGCTCACCTTGCCTGCCCTTCCCCTCCTCGTCGAGCCCCTTTCCGCGGCGAAGAGCGGCACGCTCCGCGCGGTCGGTTGCGGCGCCAACCAAGTGCCGTGTACATCCCGGGCGTGCGAACGATCCTCCGCTGGGGCGTCCCGCTCCTGGCCGTGCTGACGGCGCTGGCCTGGGGGGCCGGCACCGTCGTGCAGCACACCACGCGGCAGTGGTTCCAGCGCGACGTGAGCATGCGGGCGCGGCTCGCGGTGGACGGAGCGCGCGAGGCCCTGGTGGCGCACATGCGCTCCGGCGATCGCCGAAAGCTCGAGGCCGCGCTCGGCGCCATCGGGCGGGACGATCGCATCCTCGCGGCGGCCGTCTGCAGCGAGGGGATGCGGACGCTGGCGTGGACGGGGAACGTGCCGCGGGGCCTCGCGTGCGAGGCGCTCGCGGCGCGGCTCCCGGGCCAGGTCGGCGAGGGGGGGGTGGAGCTCGTCGAGCACGCGGCGGGCGGCCTCGTGCACGCGCTCGTCCTTCCGCTCGCGGACGAGAGCGGTCCGCTCGGCCGCGCCCTCGTCATCCACGACCTGAGCTTCGCCACGCGCCGGGAGGAGGCCCTGCGCCGGTTCACCATCGGTGCCTTCGCGGTCGTGGCCCTGCTCGCCTCCGTGCTCACGGTGCTGGTCCGGCGCGAGTCGTGGCGGACCTGGACGGAGGAGCTGTGGCGGCTCCTCCCGCTGCCGAGCTCGAGCCGCACCCCCGCGCCGCGCCCGCCCGGCAAGCGCTTTCGCCCGCTCCTCTCGGACGTGCGGAACCTCGTGGCCGAGCTCGCGGCCGAGCAGTCCGCCGTCTGGGCGGGCAAGTGGTCCGCCGATCGGCTCCGCCACACGCTCCGGGACGTGCTCCGCGGGGAAGGCGTCGTGGTCCTCGCGAACCGCGAGCCCTACCTGCACGAGCACACCGGCGAGGGCGGCGGCATCCGCGTGGTGCACCCCGCCAGCGGGCTGGTCACCGCCCTCGAGCCCGTGATGCGCGCCTGCGGCGGCGTCTGGGTCGCGCACGGGAGCGGGTCGGCCGACCGCGAGGCCGTCGACAAGCGGGACCGGGTGCGGGTGCCGCCGGGCGAGGAGTCGTACGCCATCCGCCGCGTGTGGCTCACCGAGGAGGAGGAGCGCGGCTACTACTACGGCTTCTCGAACGAAGGCCTCTGGCCGCTCAGCCACAACGCCCACACGAGGCCGGCGTTCCGCGCGGAGGACTTCCGCCAGTACGCGCGCGTCAACCGCCGGTTCGCGGACGCCGTCTGCGAGGAGGTGGAGGGGCCCGATCCCATCGTCCTCGTGCAGGACTACCACTACGCCCTCGTGCCGCGGATGATCCGCGAGCGGCTGCCCCGCGCCACCATCCTCACCTTCTGGCACATCCCCTGGGCCAACGCGGAGCGGTTCGGCATCTGTCCCTGGACGAACGAGCTGCTCGAGGGGATGCTCGGGTCCTCCATCGTCGGCTTTCACACGCAGGCGAACTGCATCAACTTCCTGGAGGCGGTCGATCGCTACCTCGAGGCGCGCATCGACCGCGAGCGCCAGTCGGTGGTGCTGCAGGGGCGCGAGGCGCTCGTGCGCGCCTATCCCATCTCCATCGACTGGCCGAACCGCTGGGCGGGCGAGGCGCCCCCGGTGGCCGAGTGCCGCAGGCACGTCTTCTCCGAGCTCGGGCTCGCGCCGGACGCGCTCCTCGGCGTGGGCGTGGACCGGCTCGACTACACGAAGGGCATCGAGGAGCGGCTCCTCGCCGTGGAGCGGCTCCTCGAGCGCTTCCCCCACCTGCGCGGCCGCTTCACCTTCGCTCAGCTCGCGGCGCCGAGCCGGACGCTCATCCCCGAGTACCGCGACCTCGCCGAGCGCGTGGAGCGGCTGGCGGCGCGCCTGAACGAGCGGTTCGCCGTGGGGACCTGGCGGCCCGTGGCGCTCCTCAAGGCGCATCACGAGCCGCCCGCGATATTCCGGTACCTGCGGGCCGCGAATCTCTGCTACGTCTCGAGCCTGCACGACGGGATGAACCTCGTCGCGAAGGAGTTCGTGGCGGCCCGCGACGACGAGCGCGGCGTCCTCGTGCTCTCCCGCTTCACCGGCGCGGCCCGCGAGCTGACCGAGGCGCTCCTCGTGAACCCGTACGACCTCGAGGAGGCGTCGAGCGCGCTCGCCGCGGCGCTGGCCATGCCCGCGGCCGAGCAGGCCGAGAGGATGCGGGCCATGCGCGCCTTCGTGCAGGACCTGAACGTCTACCGCTGGGCCGGGCGGATGCTCGTCGACGCCGCCCGCCTCCGGCAGAAGGACCGCCTCACGGGCCGGCTCGGCCCCGGGCTCCGCGCCGTGCGGGAAGCGGAGCCCTGAGCGCCCGCGCCCCCGCCGGATCGCCCCGCGCCCGGCCGCCCGCGCGC
>DATDDC010000640.1:0-7181 GCA_036523995.1 Anaeromyxobacter sp. | reverse complement strand
CTTCGCCTGGGCGCCGGACGGCTCGCGCATCGCCTACCGGGCCGATCCGAACGAGGCCGGCCTTCCCGAGGTGTTCACGACGCTCCCCGACGGCGGCGGCAACGTCCGGGCCTCCGGGGCGCTCGTCCCCGGCAGCTTCGGCGTCGAGGCCTTCGCCTGGGCGCCGGACGGCTCGCGCATCGCCTACTCCGCGGAGCAGCGCTCGATCCCCGAGAAGGAGCTGTTCACCAGCCGACCCGACGGCAGCGGCAACGTGGTCGTCTCGGGGCCGCAGGTGCCGGATGGAGGCGTGGTCGACTTCCGCTGGACTTCGGATGGCTCGCGCCTCGCCTACCGGGCCGACCAGCTCGTGAACGGCCGGTTCGAGCTGTTCTCGGCCGCGCCGGACGGCGAGCCGGTGGGCGCCGCCATCTCCGGGCCGCTCGCCGACGGAGGCGACGTGTTCGCCTTCTCGACGCGGTAGCGCGCCCGCCGCTCGGCTCAGAGCGTGAGCCGGAGCTGCACTCCCGCCAGCACGCCCGGGCGGCCGCGCTCCCACGCCGCAGCGCCCGTCAGCCCGACGTCGACGAACGGCGCGTGAACGGTGACGGGCCCCGAAGCGGAACCGTCAATGATTTCGGCGCGAATGGGGCCTCGGCGGCCGCCCGGCCGATCACCGGGCGGGCGGTCGCGACTTCGCCACCGCGCGGACCCGACGCGAGGGCGAACGCCGGAACCCGCCGGGACGTTGCCGCCCTCCCGCCCCCCGGATAGAGGCGCCCGATACGGCCAAAGGGGCAGCCCGTGAGCGCGCTCAAGTTCCACGACATCCTTCACCTCTCGTACGCGGAGGTCGCGGAGGCGGCGAAGACGCGCGACACCGTGATCATTCCCGTGGGCAGCTGCGAGAAGCACGGCGCGCACGTGCCGCTCGGAACGGACACCTTCATCACGCAGGGTGTGGTGGAGCGCGCCGCCAAGCTCGCCGACGTCCTGCACACGCCCTGCATCCCGGTCGGCTACTCCCCCCATCACATGGGCGAGGTCGGGCAGCTCTCCGGCACGCTCACCTTCTCGCCGGCGACCTTCAGCTCCATGCTCTACGACCTCGGGAAGAGCCTCGTCTTCCACGGCTTCAACCGGCTCGTCTACGCGACCCATCACGGCTCGAACACGAAGCTCATCGACGGCTTCATGCGCCGGCTCCGCTACGAGACCCAGTGCTTCGTCTGCTTCTACAAGACGCCGACGGAGCGGGAGTGCAACGTCGTCGCCGATCTGCTGGAGGGCCCGCCGGAGGAGACGCCCGGCTGGCACTCCGGCGAGATCGAGACCGCCATGATCATGGCGGTCGATCCACGCATGGTCGAGATGGAGAAGGCGGCGCAGGACCGGGCGCACGCCCCGCGCTGGATGGGGAAGGCGTTCTCCAAGAAGGACGGGATGCCCACGGTCATCTTTCAGGGCGCGGAGAACGTGTTCGTCCCCATGGAGCACCACGAGTACTGCGACACGGCGACGATCGGGAACCCGATGCGCGGCTCGCCCGACAAGGGCAAGAAGCTCTTCGAGCGCGCGGCCAAGCACCTGGCGGACTTCGTGAACGAGGTGAAGAAGATCGAGGTGCACGTGACGAACCGAGATTTCCCCGAGCGCGCCCGCTGGTGACGTCCGCGACGCGGACGGACCTTCCTCCGTGGGCGATCGCGCCAGCGCGTGCGTCGCGATCCTCGCGACGCTCGACACGAAGGGGCCCCAGGCCTCCTTCGTGGCGGAGACGCTCCGCCGCCAGGGGGTCACGCCGTGGGTCGTCGACGTGGGCCTGGGGCGCTCCACCTCCCATGCTCCCGCGGACGTGGCCTGCGCGGAGGTGGCGAGGGCGGCGGGGACGGAGCTCGCGGCCGTCCGTGCCTTCCCCTCGCGCCACCACATGATCGAGGCGATGGGCCGGGGCGCGGCGGCGGTCCTGGCGCGGCGCCTCGAGCAGGGAGGGCTTCACGGCGTCCTCGCCCTGGGCGGAAACCAGGGCGCAGCCATCGCGGCCATCGCGCTGCGGGACCTCCCCGTGGGCCTGCCGAAGCTCATCGTGACGACGGTCGCCTCGGGAAACGTGCGGCCCTACGTGGGCTGCAAGGACGTCGCGACGCTCTTCAGCGTGGCGGACCTGGCCGGCCCGGTGAACCGCGTGACGGGCCCCGTGCTCCGGAACGCCGCCCTGGCGCTCGCGGGGATGGCGCTCTCCGGCGAGGCCGCGCCGGGCTCCGAGCGGCCCGCCGTCGCGGTGACCGTCCTCGGAAACACCCAGCCGGCCGGAGACCGCGCCATGCAGCGGCTCGCGGACGCGGGCTACGAGCCGGTCGCCTTCCACGCCTCGGGCGCCTGCGGCTCCGCCATGGAGCATCTCGTCGAGGCGGGCGACGTCGCCGCCGTGCTCGACCTCACGCCGCACGAGCTCGCCGAGGAGGTGATGGGCGACGGCGTCTACGTCCCGGTGAGCCCGGGCCGGCTCACGGCCGCCGGGAGACGCGGGATCCCGCAAGTCGTCGCCACCGGCGCGCTCGAGTACCTCTGCTTCGGGCCGCCCGAGACGATCCCGCGCGCATACCGTGGCCGGCCGATGGTGCTCCACAACCCCATGAACACGAACGTGCGCCTCACGGCGGACGAGCTCGCTCGCGTGGGCGAGGTGTTCGCGGAGCGGCTCAATGCCGCGCGCGGACCGGTCGCCCTCTTCCTGCCCGAGAAGGGCTGGTCGAGCTACGGCGCCCCCGGCGGCCCGCTCCACGACGCGGGCGCCGACGCCGCCCTGGTGCGGGTGCTCGAGGCGCGGCTCTCGCCCCGCGTCCCGCTGCGCAAGCTTCCCCTCCACGTGAACGACCCGGAGTTCGCCGACGCCTGCGCCGACGCGCTCCTCGCCATGCTCGGGTCTCGCCCCGGGGCGGAGGCGAGCCGGCCATGACGGCGCACGACGGCCTCGAGGCGCTGAAGCGCGAGCTCGCCGAGACCTGCCACAAGGCCTTCCGGCGCGGCCTCGTCGGCGGCGCCGGCGGCAACGTCAGCGTGCGCGTGCCCGGCGAGGAGCGGGCGCTCATCACCGCCACGGGCGTGTCGCTCGGCGACGTCGCCCCCGAGACCGTCGTGCTCGTGGACCTCCAGGGAGCGCTCGTCGACGGCGCGCCCGGCCTGCGCCCGTCGAAGGAGACCGGCTTCCACGTCTGCGCCTACCGGCTCAGGCCGCACGTGGGCGCGGTGGTGCACCTCCACCCGCCGCACGCCACCGCCTTCGCGGTCTGCGGCATGGAGCTCCCCCTCGTGACGGACGGCGCCATGCTGAACCTCAAGAAGGTGCCCATCGTGGGCCACGCGCCGTCCGGCTCCGCCGAGCTGCACCGGCTCGTCGAGGAGGGGCTGCGCCGGAACCCCGACGCCAAGGCGATCCTGATGGAGCGCCACGGCATGTTCGCGATGGGTCCCAATCTCACCGTGGCGTTCAACCTGGCGGACCTGGTGGAGGACACGGCCAAGATCGCCATCCTCTCCCGCCTTCTCCGCCCGCAGTGAAAGAAGGGAGCCTTCGTGAGCCTGCCGACCAAGATGAAGGCCACCGTGCTGGTGGCGCCCCACCGCTTCGAGCTGCAGGAGCGCCCGGTCCCGAGCCTCGGCCCCGAGGACGTGCTCATCCGCGTGCGCGCCTGCGGCGTCTGAGGCACGGATCTGAAGATCATCCACCAGGGCATGCCGAAGATGCCCGCCTACGGCGAGTTCATCTTCGGCCACGAGTACGCGGGCGACGTGGTGGCGCTGGGGTCCTCGGTGGACGAGCTTCGGGTGGGCGACCGGGTGGTCGTCGAGGCGCACATGGGCTGCAGGCGCTGCGAGAACTGCATCCGCGGGCAGTACACGGCCTGCCTCAACTACGGCAACAGGGCGCGCGGGCACCGGGCGAACGGCTTCACGACGGACGGCGGCCTCGCCGAGTACGCGCTCAACCACGTCAACACCGTCTACCGCATCCCGGACGGCGCGAGCTACGAGGAGGCCGTGGTGGTGATGACGGCCGGGAGCCCGCTCTTCGGCCTGCAGAACGCCGGCGGCTACTTCGCCGGCGAGACGGTGGCCGTGCTCGGCCCGGGCCCGGTGGGCCTCATGGCCGTGCAGCTCGTGAAGGCCATCGGGGCGGCGCGCGTCCTCCTCACCGGCACGCGTCCCTCCCGCCTCGCGCTCGGGCGCGAGCTCGGCGCCGACGTCGTCGTGGAGAGCCGCAAGACCGATCCCGTCGCGGCCGTGCTCGAGGCCACGGAGGGCAAGGGCGCCGACCTCGTCATCGACTGCGCCGGGGCCGACGACACCTTCGACCAGGCGCTCAAGATGGCGAAGGCCGGCGGCAAGGTGCTCCTCGTGGGCTTCTACCACGGGCCCGTCACGGCGGACGTCGCCCATGCCATCCGCCGCAACGTCACCATCTACACGGAGCGAGGAGAGGGCGGAACGAGCGTCGGGCGGGCGCTGGCGCTCCTCGCCGCGGGGAAGATCCGGGCGAGCCCGCTCGTCACCCACCGCTTCCCGCTCTCCCAGGTGCACGAGGCCTTCGAGGTCTTGGAGAAGCGCATCGGGGACCCGCTGAAGGTCATCCTGCAGCCCTGAGGGATCGACGCATGAGCCCGAGCCCATCCTCGCGGGTGGCCGCCCTGCCGCTGGCCGCGGCATGGCTCCTCCTCGCCTCGCCCGTCGCTGGCCGCGCCGCGGAGTTCCCGGCGAAGCCCGTGGAGCTGACGGTCCTGTTCGGCGCCGGGAGCGGGGCCGATCTGCTCGCGCGGAAGCTCGCGGAGTCCGCCGCCAGGGAGCTCGGGAAGCCCATCCTGGTGGTGAACCGCACCGGCGCCGGCGGAGCGATCGGCTACAACTACGTGCGCCAGCAGCCGCCGGACGGCTACTCGGTCGTGTGGAACTCGAACAGCGTCAGCACCACGTTTCACGCGGGGAACATGGATTTCGACTTCTCCGCGTTCAGCGGCGTCGTGGAGGTGACCACGGAGCCGGTGAGCCTCGCGGTGAAGGCGGACGCCCCGTGGAAGACGCTCCAGGACTTCGTGGCCGAGGCCCGCGCCAAGCCCGGCATGATGCGCGTCGGCAACTCCGGCCGCGCCAGCTTCACGCACCTCACCGGCGTCGCCCTCGAGAACAAGGCCGGCATCAAGCTGACGCACGTGCCCTTCGGCCAGGGTCTCGCCGTGGCCGCCCTGCTGGGCGACAAGATCGAGGCCAGCATCCAGCTCCCCGCCGAGATCGCGGCGCAGGTGCGCGGCCAGCAAGTCCGGATCCTCGCCGTCACGGGGGAGAAGCGGCTGCCGGCTCCGCTCGACGCCCCCACCTTCAAGTCCGCGGGAATCGACCTCGGGCTCTCGCTGTGGCGCGGCATCGCCGCGCCCAGGGGCACTCCCCAGGCGGTGATCGAGCGCCTCGGGCGCGCCTTCAAGGCGGGCGCCGAGAGCCCCGAGTTCCGCGAGTTCGCCGCTCAGATGGGGGCCACCGTCGAGCTCCGCGGCGCGAAGGACTTCGATCGCTTCATGGCGCAGGAGGACAGGGAGCTCGCCGCGCTCATGGAGCAGATCGGGATGAAGAAGCAGTAGCGGAGGACCGGGCCGTGGAGCCGAGAGCCGAGCTGCGCCGGGATCGCCTGAGCGGCGCCGTCCTGCTCGCCGCCGCGGCGGCGTACCTGTGGATGGGCCGCGGCTACGCGCTCGACACCCTGGCCGACCCGGGACCGGGCCTGTTTCCGCGCGCGGCGGGCCTCGCCCTCGCGCTCCTCGCCGCGGCGCAGCTCGTCTCGAGCAGCGCACGGCTGCGGCGAGCCGCCTCCCCGGCGGCCGCGGCGCGCGACGAGGCGGGAGGCCCGGTCGCCGGACCTGCGCGCCGGCTCCAGGTCGGCATCCTCGTCCTCCTCCTCGTCGCGTACGCGCTGGTCCTGAGCGCCGCAGGCTTCCTGGCCTCGACCTTCTGCCTCACCGTCGCCTGCTCGAAGCTCATGGGGGCGAGAGGGTGGTCGCGGCCCATCGCCCTCGCCGCGGGCGTCCTCCTCGCCTGCCATCTCCTCTTCTCGGTGTGGCTCGACGTGCCGCTGCCCGCCGGGTTCCTGCGCTGAGGGGGCCTGGCCCGTGCCCGCCGGCATCCTCGCCGGACTCGCCATCGCTCTTCAGCCGCACAACCTCCTCGCCTGCTTCCTCGGCGCGGTCCTGGGAACGCTCGTCGGCGTCCTGCCGGGCCTGGGGCCGGCGGCGGCGATGGCGCTGCTCCTTCCCGTGGCCTCCGGCCTCGGCCCCACCGCCGGGCTCATCATGCTCGCCGGCATCTACTACGGGGCGATGTACGGGGGCTCCACCACCTCCATCCTCGCGAACGTCCCCGGCGAGCCCGCGAGCGTCGTCACCGCCATCGACGGTTACCGCATGGCGAGGAAGGGTCGGGCCGGCGCGGCGCTCGCCATCGCCGCCATCGCCTCGTTCGTCGCCGGGACCCTGAGCGTCGTCGCGCTCCAGCTCTTCGCGCCGCGCGTGGCGAGGATCGCCCTCGCCTTCGGGCCGGCCGAGTACTTCGCGCTGACGCTGCTGGGCGTCGTCCTGCTCTCGAACCTGAGCGGCCGCTCGCGGCTCAAGTCGCTCACCATGGTCGCCGTGGGCCTCGTGCTCTCGACGGTGGGAATGGATCCCCTCGGCGGAAGGGGACGCTTCGACTTCGGCTACCTGCCCGCTCGCGGCGGCCTCGGCTTCGTCGCCCTCGCCACGGGGCTCTTCGGGGTGGCCGAGGTGCTGTCCGCGATGGCCGATGCCGGCGGCGCAGCCCAGGTCCTGCGCGTCAAGCTTCGCGAGCTCTACCCGAACCGCGAGGAGCTGCGCCGGTCGGTCGCGCCGATGCTGCGCGGAGGGGTGGTGGGGTTTCTCGTGGGCCTGCTGCCGGGCCCCGCGGCCACGATCGCCTCGTTCGTCTCCTACGGCCTCGAGCGAAGGATCTCGAAGCGGCCGCAGGAGTTCGGCCAGGGCGCCATCGAGGGCGTGGCCGGACCGGAGGCGGCCAACAACGCCGCCTGCGGCGGCGGGATGGTGCCGCTGCTCTCGCTGGGACTGCCGTCGACGCCGTCGACCGCCGTCCTGCTGAGCGGAATGCTCATCATGGGGGTCACGCCAGGCCCCTTCCTCCTCAGGGAC
>DATDDC010000639.1:0-11868 GCA_036523995.1 Anaeromyxobacter sp. | reverse complement strand
GGGGACGCGTCCGTGCGCGCGACGCAAGGATCGGGGTCGAGGTCGAGGTCGGGGTCGAGGTCGAGGTCGGGGTCGGGGTCGAGGTCGAGGTCGAGGTCGGGGCCAGGGTCGAGTGCTCGTTGCGTCTTTCCGCGCCTCCGGCGCGGCTCGTTCCGGCGGCTGAAGCCGCCGGTGTGGTGAAGCCCGCCGGTGCTACCACGTACCCTGCGTTCGTTCTTCCCACCGGCCGCCCCGTGGCACGACGGGAGAGCGCGCGAGGGAAGGGGCGCGCGCTCCGATCCATCTCGCGCCGGCCTCGCCGCTCGATCGCCTCCTCGCTCCGACGCTCGCTCCGCGCCTCGACGGCCGAGGGCGTCTTCGCCGAGCTCGTGAGCGCCGGCGCCGGCCCGACCGTCCTCGTCGGCTGGGCGCTCCACGTCGGCGCGAGCCCGCTCGAGGTCGGCCTCGTGGGATCCCTCGCCCAGCTCTCCGACGTCGTCCAGCTGCCCGCGGCGTGGGCTGCGCGCTACGCCTCGGGGCGCGCCGTCAGATCGCCCACCTCCCCAGCCTGTCCACCGGAACCACGTGCTCCGCGCGGAGCCACTCCGCCGTCGAGAGCCGGATGGCGTCCTCGTGCGTGCCGCCCCTCATCACGATCCAGGGCTCGCGGGCGAGATCGGCGTCCACGTAGATCGGCATCCCGAAGAGGCCGAGGGGCGGCTCGGCGCCGACCTCGCAGGGCGCGAAGCGGCCCTCGAACATGGTCTCCGGCACGAGCTCCACGCGCTCGGCGCGCGTCACGCGCCGCAGCGCCTCTACGTCGACCTTCTCCGTCGCCGTGACCACGGCGAGGGCGAGCGTGCCGTCGATGCTGACCACGACGGGCTTCGCGATGCGATCGCCGCTCACGTGCTCCGCGGCGGCGACGCGCTGCGCGGGGACGGCCCTGACGTGCGTCGTGTGCTCGTACGCGAGGTGATTCTTCTTCAGGTACTGGTCGATGGACTCCGGAATCATGACGTCCTCCTCCACTCCAGGATGCTCCTTCCACCCATACGCCCCTCGGCGCGCGCGAGGGAGCGGCCCATGCGGAGGCGCGAACGAGCGCGCGGGCGGACGGCCGCACTCCCTCGTGATCCCTTCCTCCTGCACACCCCGTGTGGGTCGACCGAGACGTTCGCTCATCCGGCTCGCACGCGCGCGTACACCTCCCACGTGTAGAGCGCCAGCGACGCCCAGATGCAGGCGAACGCGGCGGCGTGCGCCGCGCCGAAGGGCTCGCGGTAGAGGAGCACGCCGAGGAGGAACTGGCTCGTGGGCGTGAGGTACTGCACGAGGCCCATCGTCGAGAGGCGCAGGCGCCTCACCGCGAGGCCGAACCACACGAGGGGGAACGCGGTGACCGGCCCCGCGGCCAGCAGGAGCGAGGTGACCGCGGCGCCCGTGCCGAACGCTCCCGTCCCGGCGCGGGCCCCGAGGGCGAGGTACGCGAGCGCCGCCGGAGCGAGGAGCACCGTCTCGCCGAAGAGGCCGCCCACCGAGTCCACCGCGGCGCGCTTGCGGAGGAGGCCGTACAGCCCGAACGACGCGGCGAGCGTGAGCGACACCCACGGGAACGCGCCGGTCCGCAGGACGAGGACCGCCACGCCGGCCCCGGCCAGCGCCACCGCCACCCGCTGCCGCCGCGTGAGCGGCTCGCGCAGGACGGCGACGCCGAGCAGCACGTTCACGAGCGGCGTCACGAAGTAGCCGAGGCTCGCCTCGACGATGCGGCCCGCCTGCACGGCCCAGATGTAGACGAGCCAGTTCGTCGAGATGAGCACCGTCGTCACGGCGAGGAGCGGCAGGCGGTCGCGGCGGAAGGGAGCGCGGAACCCCGGACCGCCCCGGCGGGCGAGCATGCCCGCGAGCAGGAGCGCCGACCAGGCGATGCGGTGCGCCAGGATCTCGAGCGCCGGCACGGGCCGCAGGGCCTTGAAGTAGATGGGCATGAGCCCCCACGTCACGTAGGCCGCCAGGGCGAAGCCCAGGCCGCGCGCGCTCTCGTCGGGGTCTTTCGCCGCCACGGGGCGCGCATCGTACGCCAGCCGCGCGCCGGCGCGTTAGACTCGGGGCGGGAGCGCCACCATGCCGAACGCCGACTGGAAACGCATCTGCTGCCCCATCGACTTCTCCGACGCCTCGCACGCCGCCATGGAGGTGGCCGCCGATCTCGCGCGCAGGAACGGCGCGAGCCTCGTGCTCCTCCACGCCTACCCCATCCCCGGCTACACCTTCCCCGACGGCTCCGTGGTGGCGAGCCCGCGCATGATGCAGGAGCTCGCGGACCAGGCGGAGAAGCACCTCGACGAGTGGCGCGCGGAGGCGGAGAAGCTCGTGGGCGCGCCGCGGGTCGAGACCGAGAAGGCCATCGGGGAGCCCGCCGCCGAGATCCTCTCGTTCGCGAAGTCGAGCGGCCAGGACCTGCTCGTCCTGGGGACGCACGGACGCACCGGGCTCGAGCACGCGCTCATGGGGTCGGTGGCGGAGCGCGTCGTCCGCAAGGCGCACTGCCCGGTGCTCACCGTCCGCCCGTAGCGCTCCGGAAGCCGCATGGCCGACCTCGTGACCGAGTACATGGGGCTGCACCTCCCGACGCCGCTCGTGCTCGCGAGCTCCGCCTTCTCGAACCGGATCGACAACCTCGAGGCCGCGGAGGGGCACGGCGCGGGGGCGGTGGTGCTCCGCTCGCTCTTCGAGGAGCAGCTCGAGGACGCCTCCACGGCGGTCCCGGGGGAGCTGGCGCGGGCGGCCGAGGCGAGCCCCGAGGCGCGCACCTACTTCCCGCCGCAGCGGGTCGGGCCGCACGAGTACCTGTCGCTCGTGGAGCGCGCGAAGCGCGCGCTCGCCATCCCCGTCATCGCCAGCCTCAACTGTTCGTCGGCCGGGCGCTGGACGGAGTTCGCCCGCGACATCGAGCAGGCGGGCGCCGATGCCCTGGAGGTGAACGTCTACGCGGTGGAGGCGGATGCGGCCGCCTCCTCCGCCGAGGTGGAGCACCGCTACCTCGACGCGGTCCGCTCGGTCCGCGCCGCCGTGCGCATCCCCGTGGCGGTGAAGCTCTCGCCCTTCTTCACGTCGCTCGCCCACTTCGCCGCGCAGCTCGACGACGTCGGCACGAACGGCCTCGTCCTCTTCAACCGCTTCGTCCAGCCCGACGTCTCGCTCGAGAAGATGGCGCCGCTGTCGACGCTCACCCTGTCGACGCCCGCGGAGGCGCTCCTGCCGCTCCGCTGGATCGCCATCCTGCACGGCCGCGTGAAGGCTCACCTCGCCGCCTCGACGGGCGTGCACGACGCGCACGGCGCGCTGAAGCAGATCGCGGCGGGCGCGCAGGTCGTGCAGCTCGCCTCCGCGCTCGTGAAGAACGGCATCCCGCACCTCGGCAAGGTGCTCGCCGGCATCGACGACTGGCTCGGGCGCCACGGCGCGGGCTCGCTCGACGAGCTGCGCGGCTCGATCTCGCAGCGCGCCGTCCAGGATCCCGCCGCCTGGGAGCGGGCGCAGTACGTGCACCTCATCCTCTCCCAGAACATCTGACGCCCGTGGCCGGCCCCCACACGCTGCCGAGGAGCTTCGCCTTCGCGTGGAACGGCCTCGCCGAGGCCGCGGTCCGCGAGCGGAACTTCCGCATCCACCTCGCCATGGGGGTCCTCGCCGCCGTGTTCGCCGCGCGCGCGCCGCTCGCCACGGCGGAGCGGGCCCTCATCCTCCTCTGCATCGCCCTCGTCCTCGCGGCGGAGGCGACGAACTCGGCGCTCGAGGCGGTGGTGGACCTCGCCTCGCCGAGGTGGAGCGAGGGCGCCCGCGTCGCGAAGGACGCCGCGGCGGGCGCGGTGCTCGCCCTCTCCGGCGGCAGCGTCCTCGTCCTCGTCGCGGTGGCGTACCCGCGCCTCGACGCCATCGCCGCCGCGGCGCCGGTGCACGCGCTGCCCGCGACGGGGGCAATCGCCGCCTCCGCCGCCGCGCTCGCCCTCCCGGCCCCGTTCGCCCGCTCGTGGATCGCGGACGTGCTCCTCGCGTTCGCCGCGCTCGCGGGGCTCTTCCTGGCGAGCCGCGGCGCCGCCTCCGCCGCGGCGATCGGCGCCGCGGCGTGCTGCCTCGCCATCGCCATGGGCGGTGCGGCGAGGCGTCGCAGGCGCGCGGGGTCGACGATGGAGCGCCGCGAGGCTCCCCCGGCCCGGCACGCGGGCGGCTAGGCCAGGGCCCGAGCGCGCGATCGGGCGGGGCCGGCGGGACCTGGTCCTCCGAGCGCCGCCTGGATTCGCTCTCGTCTCGCTCGTGCACCGAGCGCGCGCCGTCGTCCTGCTCCTTCGTCCACGTGGTGGGAGCCGACGAGAGCCCTTCCAGCGGGCGCTCCGAGTGCTCGGCCTCGACGTCGAGGTCCTCGAGCTCGTTCTGGCGCCGCCGCTCGAGCTCCCGCTCCATGGGATCCGCCATGCGCGCCTCCGTGCGCACCCTGCTCACCCAAGCGGGATGGTGCAACGAGCGGCCGAAGGGATACGTAATGGGCACCGCGACGAGCAGACGAACACCCGCCGCAGCCTCGGGGCTGCAAGGAAGGAACGATCATGGCCCAGCTCAAGGGCAGCAAGACCGAGAAGAACCTGAAGGACGCGTTCGCCGGCGAGTCGCAGGCGAACCGGCGCTACCTCTACTTCGCGAAGGTCGCGGACGTGGAGGGCTACCCGGAGGTCGCGATGAACTTCCGCGAGACCGCCGAGGGCGAGACGGGGCACGCGCACGGCCACATGGACTTCCTGAAGTCGGTGGGCGATCCGGCGACCGGGCTCCCCATCGGCGACTCGTCCGCGAACCTCAAGGCCGCCATCGCCGGCGAGACGCACGAGTACACGGACATGTATCCGGGCATGGCGAAGACCGCGCGCGAGGAGGGCTTCAAGGAGATCGCCGACTGGTTCGAGACGCTCGCCAAGGCGGAGAAGTCGCACGCCGGGCGCTTCGACAAGATGCTCAAGTCCATCAGCTGAGCGTCGCGCGATTCCGGTACGACGACCCGCCGCGGCCCCGAAAGGGCGCGCGCCGGGTCGTTCTCATCTTCACCCACACGTTGGAGACTCCACGCATGCAGAGCGAGCAGGCGCCCGGGAAGCGCATCTCGTACCTTCCCACGCCGGGCCTGTCCTACGATCCCAGCGAGGCGAGGTACTGGGATCCCGCAGCGCTCGAGGGCGAGATCCGCCGCGCCTTCGAGATCTGTCACGGCTGCCGGCTGTGCTTCAAGTACTGCGACAGCTTCCCCACCCTGTTCCGGCTCCTCGACGAGCGGTACGAGGGCGACGTGCACCGCGTCACCGAGGGTGACGCGGACCGGGTGATGGACTCGTGCTTCCAGTGCAAGCTCTGCGAGGTGCAGTGCCCCTACACGCCGCGCGACGGCCACGAGTTCCAGCTCGACTTCCCGAAGCTCGTGCACCGCCACGACGCGGTGCGTGCCCGGGGCAAGCGGAGGACGCTGCGCCAGCGCGTCCTCAACGACCCCGACGCGGCGGGGCGGGCCGCGCGCCTCTCCCTCGGGCTCGCCAACGTCGCGAACCGCGTCCGGCCGCTCCGCGTGCTCATGGAGAAGACCCTCGGCGTCCACCGCGACAAGAAGCTGCCGGACTTCGCGCGGGAGGCCTTCGACGACTGGGCGGAGAAGAACGGCCACGTGAAGCCCGAGCCGGGCGGCGAGGTGGTGCTCTTCCAGACCTGCTTCGTGCAGCACAACGAGCCGGAGATCGGCAAGGACGCGCTCTACGTCCTCGCCCGCAACGGCGTGGATGCACGCGTGGTGAAGGGGCTCGCCTGCTGCGGGATGCCGGCGTGGGAGCACGGGGACCTCGCCTCGCTCCGCCGCCAGGCCCACGCCGACCTCGACCTCCTCCTCCCCTTCGTGGAGAAGGGGGCGAAGGTGCTCGTGGTGAACCCCACCTGCTCCATGATGATGCGCAGGGAGTGGCCGCACCTCCTCGAGGGCGAGGACCGGGCCCGCGCCGAGAAGCTCGCGGCGGCGGTGATGGACGTCTCCGAGTTCCTCTGGTCGATCCGGAACGAGCCGCGCTTCGACACGAAGTTCGCCTCCGCCCCGGCGGGCGGAAAGGTCGCCTACCACGCGCCCTGCCACCTGCGCGCCCAGGCGGTGGGCTTCAAGGGCCGCGACCTCATCAAGAAGATCCCCGGCGTCACCGTCTCGGCCACCGTGATGGAGTGCTGCGGCCACGACGGCACCTTCGCCATGACCGTCGAGGGCTTCGAGCCGTCGGCGCGCATCGGCAGGAAGGCCTTCGACGGCATGTCGGCGTCGGGCGCCGAGACCTGGGCGACGGACTGCCCGCTCGCCGCCCTCCAGTTCGAGCAGCACGCGGGGAAGAAGCCGCTGCACCCGGTGACGCTCCTCGCACGCGCCTACCGCGGCGAGCCCATCGGCGGGGGCGGCGGCGGGGTCGGCCCGGAGGGCGGCGGGGAGCGGAAGCCATGAAGCGCGTGCGCCGCGACGAGCTCCTCGACCTCGCCGCCTACGAGCGCTCGCGGCCCGAGATCCGCGCGGCCATCCTCGAGGCGAAGGGGAGGCGCAGGGTCCACGTGGCGGGCGTGCTCACCTTCCTCTTCGAGAACGCCGCCACCGTCCGCTACCAGGTCCAGGAGATGATCCGGGCCGAGCGGATGACGCGCGAGGCGGACATCCTCCACGAGCTCGAGACCTACAACGAGCTCCTGGGCGGCAAGGGCGAGCTGGGGTGCTCGCTCCTCATCGAGATCCCGGACCCCGCCGAGCGCGACGAGAAGCTCCGCGCCTGGCTCGGGCTGCCGGATCGCCTCTACGTGAAGCTCGAGGACGGCACGAAGGTGAGGCCGACGTTCGACGGTCGCCAGGTCGGCGCGGATCGGCTATCGTCGGTGCAGTACCTCAAGTTCGACGTGCGCGGAGGGACGCCCGTCGCGGTGGGCTGCGACCACCCGGCGCTCGAGGGGGAGACGATGCTGGACGCGGAGCAGCGCGCGGCGCTCGCCGCCGATCTGGCGAGCGATCCGGCCTCGTGAGGGACGGGATGGCCTACCACCCGCCACAGCGCGCCGTCGGGGCCTTCATCCTCTCGCTCGATCACTGGATCCGCGCCACCTTCCACCTGCCCAAGCTGCACGCGTTCGAGGAGCACCTCGCCCGCGGCCGCGCCTTCTTCTCCCTCACGAACGTCGCGTTCGGCCAGGGGACCGTGCTCGAGTTCCTCGCGCTGCGCGCGTCGGCCGCCCACCTCGTGGTCCCCGAGGTCGCCGAGCGCGAGCTCCGGCTCCAGCCCGTCGTCGGCACGCGCCCGCGCGAAGTCTCGTGCTACCTCGAGCACGTCGCCGTGCACGGCACGCTGGAGCTCCTCCCCGGAGTGCGGACGAGCGACTTCCTCGAGCACCAGGGGGGCTTCATCATGCTGCGCGCCTGCCGCATCGTGCCGCCGCTCCCCGGCCGGCCCGAGCCCGTGCCCGTCGTGTTCGTGAACGGGCGAGCGATCCTCGCGGTCGCGGAGGAGGGCGGGCACGTCGCGGAGCGGCCCGCAGCGGTCGCGCATGCGGCGATCCCGCGCGGAAGGCGTGTCCCCGCGTAGCCTCCCGGCGGGCACCCGGACGCACCCGGACGTCGTCCATTCTTGGGTGACACGCGCCCCTGGGGTTGTGGCGCTCGCCCCCCCGCGTTACGAAGGAGGCGTGGCGGGCTGCGGCTCGCGACGGACGGAGGAAGGCACGATGCGCTCATCCAGGATCTCTCGGGCCCAGGCGATCGCGCTCCCGCGCACCGCTCCCGCGCCGGAGCCGCTGACCGAGTGGATCGTCGCCGGCGTGGCGGTGCTGCTGCTGCTCGCCGGGCTCGTCTTCTAGGGCTTCGTCCTCGCCCGTCGCAGGGGGGCCGCACCCCGCCCTCGCGACCCGGGTCTCGGGCTCGGCGCCGGCCGGGCCCTTCGTGTCTCAGACGAGGTCCCGCAGCCTCCGCGCGCCGATGCGCCTGCGCAGCACGAGGAAGAGCTCGGCCGCGGCGACGGCGTCGGTGAGCGCGTCGTGCTGCCCGTAATCGGGAAGGCCGAGGCGCCTCCGCGCGCTGGACAGGTTCAGGTCGGGCTCCTGCTCCGGCGCGTCCGGGTCGAGGAAGCGGGCGCGCTTCGCGGCGCGGAGGAGGAGGACCACCGTGTCCACCACGCGCGGGTCGGGCCAGCGCAGGCCGGCCGTGCGGTAGGCGCGCCGGAGGAACGGTACGTCCACGGCGGCCTGGTGGACGAGAAGGACGTGATCGCGGAGCCGGCGATCGATCTCGGCGAGGACGGCCCGGAGCGGAGGCGCCTCGCGCACGTCGCGCGGGACGAGGTGGTGCGCAGCGATGGAGCTCGGGGCGATGCCCGCCTCGCCGTCGGGCTGGACGAGAGAGGCGTAGGCCTCGCCGAGACGGATTCCCCCCGATCGGATGGGCACCATCCCCACGGAAAGGATGGGGTCCGCCCGCGGGTCGAGGCCTCCGGTCTCGAGGTCGAGCGCCCAGTACGTCACTGCGTCCCAGGGCGGCGACGGCCAGAGCACGGATTGGTTTCTAGCACGCCGAGCGAAGGGGTGGCATGATGTGCGCTCTTCGCGCCGGGTGGAGTCCGACCGGCGCGGGTGTGCTCGGAATCACACGGACCCAGTGTCAAATGGTGATGCGACGGACGAGAAGGGAAGTTCCTGCGAGTGTGGATCCCGTGGTAGCCCCCCCGCTCCGCCTCGTGCAGCCCGTCCCGGCGCCGCCCTCGCCCGTGCCGTTCGAGCCGTTCGGCGATCCCGCTCCGGCGCGCGTGCAGTATCCGCTCGACCTCGCGGAGGCGCGCTCCACCTTCGACCACGGCCGCTTCTGGACCGAGTACCAGGCGATCGTGCACGCGCGCACCGGGAAGACCTGCGCCTACGAGGCGCTCGGCCGCTTCCGCCGGCGCGACGGACGCCCCATCCCGCCGGCGCGCATGTTCTCCGTGCTGCACGCGGATCCGGGGCTGCTCCTGCGGGCCGAGCTGACGCTGAAGCTGCACCAGGTGGAGCACGCCCCGCGCGCGCCGCTGTTCGTGAACCTCGATCCCGACAGCTGGTCGCGCGCCGGCGACCGGATGCGGAATCCCTTCCTCGCGCTCTTCTGCTCGGCGTCGACGCGCGTCGTGGTGGAGGTCACCGAGGCGATGGCGAGCACCGACGTGGTGCGCGCGCAGTCGATGATCGGGGCGCTCAAGGCCCGCCGCATCTCCATCGCGCTCGACGACGTCGGCGCGGCCAACGGGCTCCTCTCCTTCGACGCCATCACCGAGGCCGAGGTGCTGAAGTTCGACCGCACCCTCATCCCGCGCCTGCGCCACCCGCGGGCGCGCGCCTTCGTCCAGGCCCTCACGCGCATGGCCCGCGAGACCGGCGCCCACACCGTGCTCGAGGGCGTCGAGACCACCGCGGAGTTCGTGGTGGCCCGCGACCTCGGCTTCGAGCTCGTGCAGGGCTTCCTCTTCCGCGACCGCGCCCGCGTGGCGAAGCGCTAGAACAAATCCGTCCGGTAGTGGTAGCCGGCGCGCTCGTGCCACACCTCGATGGCCCGGAACGCGTCCCGCAGGCGGCTGCGCTCCATCGACGACAGATCCGACAGCGAGAGCGCGTTCGAGGGCGGCTCCCCCTCCGCGATCATCTGGAGCTGGGCGCGCAGGCGGATGCGGAGCAGGAACCGGTAGGCCTCGGAGAGCGTGTCCCGGGTGTCCTTCGCGATGAGCCCGGCCTCCACCGCCGCGCCGAGCCGGTCGAGCGTGTTCGACGTCCGGGCCGAGGCCTCGAGCCCGTAGACGCGGGCGAGGAACACGATGGGGCTGATGCCCTTGAGCTTCATGTCGAAGCGGGAGGACTCGCTCCGGAGCCGGAGGCCGAGGCCGCCCGGCACGCGGAAGGTGAGGGCGCTCTTCGCCATCGCCGAGAGGAACGTGCGCGCCCCCCTGGCCCGCGCCACCACCGCGCGCAGCGGCGCGAGGTCGAGGTGCCCGTGGACGCGCCGGAAGTCGAAGAAGATGGAGGCCTCGAGGAGCGCCTGCGGCGTCGGCTGATCGAGCCAGCGGCGGAAGCGGCCCTCCCACTCCTCGAGCGAGCCCTGCCAGCGCGTCGCCATGTAGCCCCCCGGGCAGCGCGGGAAGCCCGCGGCCTGGAGGTCCCCCACGGCCTTCTCCGAGAGCGCGGCGAAGTACGAGCGCCCCGCGTCCGAGTCCTCGCCATACACGAGCGCGTTGTCCTGGTCGGTGAGGACCATCTGCTCCATGCGCCCCTCGGAGCCGAACACCACCCAGGCGTACGGCGTCGGCGGCGGGCCCAGGTCCGCCTCGGCCCAGCGCAGGATGCGCCCGATGAGCGTGTCGTTGAGCCGCGCCACGAACCCGCCGATGACGGTGGGCTCGAGGCCGCCGTTGAAGAGGACCGAGGCCATCTCGGCCACCTTGGTGGCGTAGCCGGGCAGGGCGGCGCGATCGCCGAGCCGCTCCACGCGCCTCATGACGGCGAGGGGGCCGGAGGCCGTGGTCTTGAGGAGGTCCGTCGCGGAGAGGACGCCGACGATGTCGCCGTTCCGCGTCACGGGCAGGTGGTGGACGCCCGCGTCGAGCAGGATCCGCCACGCCTCGTAGACCGGGCACTCCGCCACCACGGTCTTGAGGGGCGAGCTCGCGACCTCGAGGACGGGCGTCTGCGGGCCCTTCCCGGCGGCGAGCACCCGGCGGCGGAAGTCACGATCGGTGACGATCCCCGGCGGATCGGAGTCCACCAGCACGGAGGAGATCGACTGGTCGGCCATGATGCGCGCCGCCTCGCCCACGGTCGCCTCCCTGGGCACCCGCACCGCGGGACCGCGGAGCAGGGAGGAGACCGGCACGGCGAGGTCGGGCTGGAAGCTCACCACCTGCGACCGCTCCAGGCTGTTGCGCAGCCGCTCCGCCAGCCCCGAGGCGAAGTGGCCGGCGAAGGGCGCGTGCGCGAGGAGCGCCTCGAACTGCGCCCTCGGCAGGCGGTAGGCGAGGAGGTCCTCCTCCACGCAGACGTCGAGCGAGGCCTTTCCCGAGATGAGCGAGGTGAAGCCGAAGATCTCGCCCTCCTCCAGGACCTGCAGGGTCTGGGCGTCGCGCTCGAGCCGGACCGCTCCCTTGCGGATGAGGTAGAGGTGCTCCGAGGGCTTCCCACCCCGGGTGAGGAGTCGGGTTCCCGAGGGGAAGAAGACGATCTCGAGGGCCTTCGCGGCGGCGTCGAACTCGGCGGCGGGGAGGGCGTCGAACGGCGGCGTCCCCCGGACGAAGGCGATGGGATCGAGCGAGGCCACGGCGGGCGCAGGATACCAGCGGAGCGCCGGTTCCACCCCGCGCCGAATGGCGCACGCGGGGCGGCGCGCGGTTTGCGCGGGGTCGGGGTCGGGTCGAGGTCGAGCTCGCGGTCGGGGTCGTGGTCGCGGTCGCGGTCGGGGTCGCGGTCGCGGTCGGGGTCGTGGTCGGGGTCGCGGTCGGGGTCGTGGTCGTGGTCGGGGTCGGGGTCGGGGTCGTGGTCGTGGTCGGGGTCGGGGTCGTGGTCGCGGCGGTTTACCGAGCGAAGCGTGGTTGGGTAGGGAGGGCGGGTGTGCGGGGGCGCGGGGGCGGAGTTGGGCGGCTCCAGCCCGACCCCTGCACACCCGCCTCGTCGAAGTCAACCTAATTCGACTCGTTCCTCGTCGAATTAAGTCAGATCCACATCGGATAGGCCCGAAGGGCCGAGGGTAAGGGAGCCGATCCCCCCCCGCGTCGATTAGCGGCACCGGGTCCCACGAACATCATCGGGCGGGCTACCATTGGTGCGGTA
>DATDDC010000638.1:0-5704 GCA_036523995.1 Anaeromyxobacter sp. | reverse complement strand
CCGGCGCGCCCGAGCCGCGGCTGCGCGGCCCGAGCTGATCCGCGAGCACGGCGGCGAGCCGCCGCGCCTGCTCGAGGGCGGACAGCTCGGCGCGCAGGACGGCGTGGTGCGCGCCCTGCTCCGAGAGCGTGCGCAGGACGGAGTCGGCGTCGTCGATGTCGACGCGCAGCACGGGCGCGGCGCCCTCGCCGTCCCGCGCCTGGGCCGCCGCGTGTGGCGCTCCGGCGTGGTCCAGATCGGCGAGGAGCGCGCTCATCTCCCCGAGCCGCCGGCGGATCTCGCGGACCCGTGCCGCGGGCGGCGCGCCGGATTCCCGGTGCGGCGCCAGCTCCTCCTCGATCTCGTGGGCGAGCGCCGCCATCTCCGCCCGCTTCACGACGCGCGAGGCGCCCTTGAGCGTGTGCGCGAGGCGCAAGAGGCGCGCCACGACCTCGGGCCCGGCGGCGCCGCTCTCGAGGTCGAGGGCCCCCTGGCCCAGCCCGTCGAGCAGCTCGCGGGCCTCGACGCGGTAGTACCTGTACGGATCCCGGGTCATTCCCTCACGCGCTCGCCGGCGGCTGGACGAGCCGGAGCAGGTCCGTCGCGAGCCCGGAGAGCTGGGACGCCGTCTGCAGCATCTGCGTCGAGCTCGCCTCCGTCTCGCGCGTGGTCTGCGCCACGTCGCTGATCGCCGAGTTGACCTGCTCCACCGCGCTCGCCTGCTGCTTGGTGCTGAGCTCGATCTCGCGGGCCGCGTCGGTGGTCGTGCCCACGAGCCCCATGATCTCCTTGAAGGCGGCGGCCACCTGCTCGAACTCGCGCATGCCGGCGTCCACGGCCTTGGAGCTGCCCTCGGTGGCCATCACGGTGGTGTGGACCGCGGCCCGGATCTCCTCGATGAGGCCGCGGATCTCCTTCGTGGACCCGCTCACCCGGTCGGCGAGCTTGCGGATCTCGTCCGCCACCACGGCGAAGCGGCGCCCGGCCTCCGTGGCCCCCGCCGCCTCGATGGTGGCATTGATGGCGAGGATGTTCGTCTGCTCGGCGAGCTCGTTGATGATCTCGAGGACGCCGCCGATCTGCTGCGAGCGCTTGCCCAGGTCGAGCATGTGGGCGACCACGACGTCGACCTGGCGCTTGATGCCGTTCACCGACTCGAGCGCGGACTGCATGGAGTCGTCCCCGGAGCGGCCGGACGCGGCCGTCTTCTCGGCGATGGCGGCGACGCGCCTCGCGCTCTCCGCGATCTGGCGCGAGGTGGCGAGGAGCTCGCTGATGGTGGTGGCCACCTCCGTCATCGCACCCGACTGCTCCTTCGCGCCGTTGGCCTGCTGCGTGGCGGCCGTGCGCAGCTCGGTGGAGGAGCCCTGCACGTGCTGGACCGCGCCGCCGATCTGGCGCGAGATGCCCCTCCCCAGCACGATGGCGAGGAGGAGGGCCAGGACGAGCGCGCCGGCGGTGGCCACCAGGACCAGCGTCTGGGCGGATTCCGCATGGCTCGCCGCGCGGGCCCTGGCGGTCTCGAAGATCTGCTCCTCGAAGCCGACGAGTCCCGAGATGCGCTTCGAGATCTGGTCGCGCCTCGGAGCGAGGTCGTCTCGTATCATGCGCGCGACGACGTCCGGGTTCTCCTTGTTCTTCAGGAGGGCGGCGGCGCGATCGAGGTCCTGCTGGTGCTCGGCCTCGGTCTTCTCGATCTCCGCGAGCCGGCGCTTGCCCTCCTCGCTGGCGACGCCCGTCCGGGCCCGGCCTGCGGCGTCCAGGAACTGCGCGCGCGCCTCGCGCATGAGCCCGAGGAAGCGATCCTCGCGGGTGAAGAAGAAGCCGCGGGCCTCGGCGATCTTGCGCTCGAAGGCGACGTGCAGCTCCTCGGACTCGTGCAGGGCCTTGAACTGGCGCGAGAGGAGCTGCTCCTCCTCGGCCACCACCTGGCGCATGCCGTAGACGCCGATGCCGGCGATGACGATCGTGAGGGCCACGACCGCGGCGAACCCCGCCGCGAGCTTCCGTCCAAAGGTCCAGGTTCGACGCATCTCTCACCGCTCCTTCGTGGGGATTCCACAGCGCTGCTTCACGCGCCGCACGAGCGACGCCACCGAGACGACCGGCCGGAGCGAGGAGCCCGCCCGCACGATCTCCGTCGCGGCCTGCCCGGCGGCCGGATCCGGCGCAGCCGCGAGATCCGCGGCCGGGACGCGCAGGTAGCCCTCGAGCTCGTCGAAGGCGAGCCCGAGCCGCTCCGGGCCATGGGAGAGGATCGTCCACCGCGGCGCCTTGGCCGCCCCGTCGCCGAGGAGCGCCGCCAGGTCGTAGACGGGGACGGGCGCCCCGCGGACCGCGCCCAGGCCGAGCAGGGCCGGCTCGTCGCACGGGAACGGGACGACGGTCCCCGTGGCGACCACGCTCGCGACGTCCGAGGCGCGCACGGCGTAGGGACGCCCCGCGGTGCGCAGCGCGATGAGATCGACGCGCTCCGGCGGGGCGACGGGCTCGGCCGCGAACGCCGAGTCGAAGGCGCGACGCATTTCGCCCAGGCGTCCCTCGTCCGCGCTCATGCGTCGCCTCCGCAGGCCCGCAGCTCGGCCAGGCAGAGCTGCACGAGCCCCTCGCGCCGGAAGCCGCCGCCGAAGAGGAGGATGCGGGACGCGTCCTCGCGCTGGAGGAGGACCGCCGCCTGGCCCAGCTCGTGGCGCGCGCGCTCCAGATCTCCGGCGCGCCTGGCGAGGAGGCCGAGGTGGAGCCGAGGCATCGCGAAGCCCGGATCGACGTAGGCCGCCGCCCGATCGTGCTCGGCGGCGCCCTCGCCATCGCCGGCGTGCTCGCGGCAGAGCGCCGCGAGGTAGTGCGCGCCGGCGTTGAGGTCGTCCAGGTCCAGGAGGCGCGCGCACAGCTGCTCCGCCTCGTCGAGCCGGCCGCAGCTCGTGAGGAGCGCGGCCCGGAGGAGCTGGGCGTCGGGGTCGGCGCCGGCCTCCGCCGGGAGCGCCGAGACGACCTCCATGGCCTCCGAGATCCTCTCCTCCCGCACGAGCTCCACCGCCGCGGCGAGGTCCCGGCGCACCGGCGGCCGAGCCGGTCGCCGGGCCGTCCGCCGCGCCGGGGAGGGCGCCGCGGCCTCTCCCGGGCTCGCCTCGAGCGCGGCGATCCGCTCCGACGCCTGCTGGATGGCGTCGACCCACGAGCGGGCCGAGTCCACGATGCCCGGGATCACGTCGGCGGCGGGAGGCGCCACGGCCGGGCGGGCGGGCGCCGGCGTGCGGGCCTCCCCGTCGTGCCCCGCGCGAGACTGGTAGTAGAAGCACTCGTGCGAATGGCGCAGGTGGAAGTCCTGCGAGACGCCGCGCAGGTTCTCGGCGTGGCCGAGGAAGAGGTACCCGCCCTGCACGAGGGCGCGCGCGATGCGCCAGGTCACCGCCCGCATGGCCTCGGGCGAGAAGTACATCCCCACGTTGCGGAAGAAGACGACGTCGTAGGTGCCCTCCGCCCAGAAGAGCGGGTCCTCGTCGAGGAGGTTCCGCTCCTCGAACGTCACCGCGCGCCGGATGCGCTCGTCGAGGACGAAGTCGCTTCCGCTCGGGTGGAACCAGCGGCTGCGCACGGCGTCCGGCGTCTCGCGCAGCGACCAGGCTCCGTACCGTCCCGCGACGGCGCGCGCGAGCCTCACCCGGTTCGCGTCGACCGCCGTGATGCGGATCCGCCCGGCCTCGAACGGCTCCGGGAACGACTCCCGCATCACGATGGCGAGGGTGTAGGGCTCCTCGCCGGAGGAGCATCCCGCCGAGAGGAGGCGGAGCGGCGCCTGCCCCGGCCGGCTCTGCAGGCGCTCGGGGATGGCGACCTCGGTGAGCGCGCGGAACTGCTCCGAGTTCCGGAAGAAGTACGTCTCGCAGACGGTGAGCAGCTCGGCGAGCACGCGGGCCTCGGCGCGGCCCTCCGGACCGCGCAGGAGGCGCAGGTAGCTCACGACGTCCTTGCCCGTCGCCGACATGCGATCGCGCAGCGTCGCCGCGACGTCCTCCAGCTTCGCGTCGTCGAAATGGAGCCCGAGCAGGTCGCGGATGGCGTCCCGGAACAGCTCCTGATCGCGCCGCGTCTGCCGCGCCTTCACGGCCGGTCCCCTCCCTCGAGGACCCGCCACACGTCCGCCGGGACGAGCCGCGCCGACGCGAGCACGAGGACGAGCTCCTCGTCGAGCGCCGCGACGGCGTCGGCCGCGCCCGCGGCCACGCCGCGAAGGAGCGGCGGCACGGCCTCCAGCTCCGAGGCGTCGAGCGCGTGGATCCCGATGAGCTCGTCGACGGCGAGCGCGGCGCGGCGGGTGCCCACCCGCAGCGACACGAGCCTCGAGGGAGTCCGCCCGCCCGGCGCAGCGCCCACGAGCGCGCCGGCGTCGATGACGGGCACGGGCGCGCCCCGCACCACGGCGGCCCCCAGCACGAACTCCGGCGCGCCCTCCAGCCTCGAGACGGGCAGCGGCCGCATCACCTCGATGACGTCTGCGAGCGGCAGCGCCAGCCGCTTACCGCCCGCATGGGAGACGAGATACGAGGTCTTCGTCCCCCTCGCTTCGCTCGGCACTCCTCTCCTCCGGTCGCGGCTGCGTGCACGCGGCGCCCCGGCCCTTCGGCCAGGCCGGGGTGCGATGCAGTTTCCTCGCTGGGGCCCGCGTCCTTCCGAGGAGACCACCCCGGCCGGGTGGCGTCAACCTCACGGACGCCCGGTCCGCGTGAAGAAGATCTCCTCACCGGGCGCGTGCTCCCGCCACCCCGGAACGCGCCGGACCGGCGGAGCGCCCGCGCCCCCCTTCGGTCGAGACCGCCGGGCGAAGCGGCCCTGCCGGCCCGCTCGGTCGGGCCCGCCGAGAGCGGTTGCGCGAGCGCTCCTCGGTTGCGAGCGTCCTCCACGGAGGGAGCGCCATGCTCACCCGCTTCGTGGGCCACGCGTGCCTCGAGACCGAGGTGCGCGGCATGAGGATCGTCAGCGATCCCTGGTGGGCGGGATCGGCCTACACGGATCAGTGGCACCCGTGGCCGACGCCCGCGACGGACGGGCTCGAGTCGAGGCCCATCGACGTCCTCTACCTCTCGCATGGCCACGAGGATCACCTGCACGCCCCGACGCTGGCGCGCCTCGGGCGGGGAGCGACGGTCCTCGTCCCCGCGTTCGTGACAGGAGGGATGGACGGGTACGTGCGCTCGCTCGGGTTCGAGCGGGTCGTCCCGCTCCGGCACGGACAGCGCGTGAAGCTCGGCCAGGGCGTCACGGCGACCTGCTACGTGAACGCGACGGACTCGCTGCTCGTCGTGGAGGACGGCGGCGAGGTGCTCGTCAACGCCAACGACGCGCTCCACGCCGCGCCCGCGGCCATCGCGGACCACTTCTGCGACCTGCTCCTGCGCAACCACCCGCGCATCACCTCGCTCTTCCTCGGCTACGGCGGCGCCTCCTGGTTCCCGAACTGCCTGCGGCTGCCGGGGAAGGACGATCGCGCGGCGGCGCTCCGCCGGGAGCAGCTCCTCGCCGAGAGCTTCGCGCGCATCGTCGCGCGCCTCGCGCCGCGGCTGGCCTGCGCCTTCGCCGCGTCCTTCGTGCTGCTCGAGCCGGCGACCCGCTGGGTGAACGAGGTGAAGCTCGAGGCCCCCGGACCGGACGAGGCGTTCCGCCGCCGCTCGGGCGGCTCCTCCGCGACGGCGTGCCGGCTCCTCGCGCCCGGCGACGTGGTGGACGG
>DATDDC010000637.1:0-2506 GCA_036523995.1 Anaeromyxobacter sp. | reverse complement strand
GGCGGCGAGCCGCGTGGCGGTCTCCGTCTGCCGCCGCACGCGCAGCCCCAGGGTCCGGACGCCTCGCAGGACGAGCCAGGTCTCGAGCGCGCCGGGGATCGCTCCCGACACCGTCCGGGCGCGGCGGAGCGCGTCGGCGGTCTCGCCGTCGCGGGCGACGAGCACGCCGCCGAGCGCGTCGGAGTGGCCGGAGAGGAACTTCGTCATGGAGTGCATGACGAGGTCGGCGCCGAGGGCGAGCGGCCTCTGGAGGACGGGCGTCGCGAAGGTCCCGTCCACGACCACGCTCGCCCCGGCGGCGCGGGCCCGCGCCGCGTGCGCGGCGACGTCCTGGATCTCGCAGGTGGGGTTCTTGGGCGTCTCGAGCCAGACGGCGTCACCCTTCGAGAGCGCGGCGTCGAGCGGCACCTTCTCGACGCCGAAGGGCCGGAACGCGTCGATGGCCGCGTGCGTGCCGTGATAGCCGCCGCGCGCGATGGCGACGCGCTTCGGCAGGAGGTGGGCGATCGCGGCGGTGGCCGCCGCCTGGCCCGAGGCGTAGGCGACGGCGTGGCCCCCCTCGAGCGCGCCGAGGACCGCCTCGAGGCGCCGGCGGGTGGGCTGATCGTTCCGCGAGTAGACGAGGCCGTCCGGGTTGTCTGCGGCGAAGGTGGTCGCGACGTGGATGGGGGGCGCGACGTCGGGATCGCGCTCCAGGCCGGCGTCGGCGTGGATGGCGAGCGTGTCGGGGCGGAGCTTCTCTTCCATGCGGCGCATCCTCCGCCCGAGGCGAGGATGCGGCAAGCCGCGGGCGGCGGCTACGTCGGGTAGCGATCACCCGGGTGGATCACCTCGAGGAACGTCACCGATCGCCGCGTCATCATGGCGAGGATGCAGCGTAGGTACGTGGAGGGCCCCCACAGCCTGAGGATGGTGAAGGAGTGCCTCAGCACGTCCCGGCCTGTGATGATGCCCTTCATCGCTGGCTCGTCGGGCTTCCCCCGAAGACGCGGCGCATCCTAGCGGGTCCGGGCCCGAGAAGACAGTCTTCGTCGCGAGGAGCTGGCGCGAAGACGCCGTGGGCCCGGGTGACACCCGGTCGCATCGAGACCCCGCGCCCGCGCTCGACGCCACCGCCCGGCGCCATGAGGTACGCTTCGACCCATGCCCCGCCCGCGCGATCCCTCGGAGCGCGTGTTCGAGCTCACCGGATGCTTCGGCGTCCGGCTCGACGAATCCCGCAAGGGCGAGCTGCAGGCGTTCTACGAGAGCTGCGCCGACTACGTCGAGCTCATCACCGGCCAGCCGCCCGGGCCCGACGAGGCGGCGGAGCTGCTCGCCAGCCTGCCCCGCGGCAAGACGTACGAGGACAAGTTCGTCATCGGCCTCTTCGACGCGCCGGGGCACATGATCGGCGTGCTGGACGTGGTCCGCGACTATCCGAAGCCCGCCGACTGGTTCCTCGGGCTCCTCATGATGGCCCCGGGCTGGCGCAGCCGAGGCCTGGGCGAGCGCGTGTACCGGCGGCTCGAGGAGTGGGTGCGCGCCTCCGGGGGCACCGCCATCCACCTCATCGTGCAGGAGCAGAACCCGGGGGCGCTCCGCTTCTGGCAGCGGATGGGATTCGACCTGAAGGGGATGGGCAAGCAGCAGCTCAAGACCAGGGAGAACGTCTACCTGCGCATGGCGCGCGAGCTCGCCGCGGCGCCCGAGGACACGGGGACGTTCGTGAAGAGCTGGCTCGCGGCGTGGCGGAGGGGACGCGCGGGCGGGCCCTCCGGAAGCCAGCGGTGACCCTCGCCCCCGGCCGGAGAGAGGCGCGGCGACGACCGGGCCGCGCCGCCTTCATCGCCGCCCGCCGGCGTCGCCGCCGCTGACCGGCGCCTCGTCCGGATCGATCCCGAGCCGCGAGAGCGTCTCGCGATCCGGGAAGACCCTGGGACGTTGCGCCGCTCCCTCGCGATCGGTATGAGCACGAGAGCGAGGGAGGCCATGGCCGACGTCACGATCCGCAGCCGGAAGGACGGTGTGGTCGAGCTCGCCCCGAAGCACGCGCCCGCGGACGCCTCGGACCGGCTCCTCGTCATCGGCACGGTGCTGTTCGCCGCGGCGGGCCTGTTCCTCTCCGGCCTCATGCCCGCCGGCGTCTTCGCGGCCATCGCCGCATCGTGCCTCGCCGGCGAGGTGGTCCTCGCGCTGAGGGCGCTCGTGCTCTACGTCGTCCGGCCCGCGAGCGACGTGCTCGAGCTCGCCCGCTGCCGGCCCGAGCGCCGCTGATCCGCCGCGCGCCGGGGCGCCGCGCCCCACATCCACGAATCGTGAATGGCCGAGCGAGCGAGCGCCCCTCCCTTCGCGCCCGGGCGCGCCGCATGCTAGGCTGCTTCCCCGTCAGGAGCGTCCCCACGTGCTTGCGCTGGTCCCCGTCGAGGTAGGCACGATCACCTGATCCTTGAACGGCGACAGCGGCATCAGCGTCGGTGACAGCTCACCGAGCGCAGGCCCGGCGTCAGCAGGCGTCCACGCGCTC
>DATDDC010000636.1:0-5387 GCA_036523995.1 Anaeromyxobacter sp. | reverse complement strand
TCGCGCCGGCCCTGCTCCATCCGCTCCTCGCCGCGTGGCGCACCCTCCTGGCTTCGCCCGGCGCGCTCGGCGCCGTGCGCTCCTCCGCGCTCGTGGAGGACCGGGCCGGCGCCACCTTCGCCGGCCAGTTCGAGAGCTACCTCGGGCTCGCCGGCGAGGACGACTTCGTCACGGCCATCCGCGCCTGCTGGGCGGCGCTGTGGTCGTCTCGCGCGCTGGGATACATGGCCACGCACGAGCTCGATCCGTCCGCCACGGCCATGGCGGTCCTCGTCCAGCCGCTCGTCGCGGCGCGCGCCTCCGGCGGCGGCCTGAGCCGCACGGCGGGGGGCGACATGCTCCTCACCGCGACGCCGGGGTTCGGATCCGCCATCGCGCAGGGCGAGGTCGTGCCCGACCGCTACGTGCTGGCGCGCGATGGAACGCTCCGCGCCGCCGATGCCGGGCGCGACGGGCATCGCCGGGGATGCGTCCACCACGCCGCCGCCGCCGCGGGCGCTGCCTCCTCGAACGAGCCGGCGCGACCCGCGTGCCTCGACGCCTCGGAGGCGTCTCGGCTCGGCCGGATGCTGCGCGCGGCGGAGGACGTCGTGGGCGTGCCGGTCGAGATCGAGTGGGCGCTCGACGCCGAGGGCTTCCAGCTCCTGCAGGCGCGCCCGCTGGGCGTCGAGCCGACGAGCGTTCCGCCCCCCGTCCCGGACGACGTGTGGCTGCGGCACCCGGGCCTCACCGGGCAGGGGGCGGGGATCGGCTGGAGCTCCGGGCGCGCCTGCGTCGTGAGCTGCGAGTGCGAGCTCTCGCGCGTCGCGCCCGGCGACGTGCTCGTGACGAGGGTGGGGGGCCCCGCCCTGACCCACGTCCTGCCGCGCGTGGCCGGCGTGGTGGCGGAGCTCGGCGGCTCGACCTCGCACCTCGCCTCCCTCGGCCGCGAGCGCCGCATCCCCATGGTGCTGGGCGTGCTCGACGCGACCCGCCGGATCCCCGAGGGCGCCCGGGTGGCCGTGGACGGCGTCGCGGGGATCGTGCGGTGGGTGCGTTGACCGGGAGAGGAGGCGACGTGGCCGCGATCATGACGGCGAAGGTGGTCATCACGGACTACGTCTGGGACTCGCTCGACGTCGAGAAGGCGGCGATGGCGGGCGTCGCCGACCTGGTCGCGCTCCAGACCAAGCGGCCGGAGGAGTTCCTGCCCGAGGCCGCCGACTGCGACGGCCTCCTCAACACCTACGCGGGACCCATCACCGCCGACGTGATCGCCAGGATGCCGCGGTGCAAGGTCATCGCGCGCTACGGGATCGGGGTGGACACCATCGACGTCGAGGCGGCCACCGCCGCCGGGGTCATCGTCACCAACAACCCCACCTACTGCATCGAGGAGGTGGCCGAGCACGCCATGGCGCTCCTCCTCGCCTGCGCGCGCAAGGTCGCCTTCTACGATCGCATGGTGCGCGCCGGCCGCTGGGAGGTGCCCCCCGGCAAGCCCATGTTCCGCCTGGCGGGCGCCACCCTCGGGCTCGTCGGCTTCGGGAACATCGCGCGGCAGGTCGCGGCGAGGGCCGCGGCGTTCGGCATGCGGGTCCTCTTCTTCGACCCGTTCGTGCAGCAGGGCGGTCCGGCGCCGGGCCAGAAGGTGGAGCTGGCGGAGCTCCTGCGGGAGTCGGATCTCGTCTCGCTCCATCCTCCGCTCACGCCGCAGACGCGGAAGATGATGGGAGACGAGGCCTTCGCGCGGATGAAGCCGACCGCCTACCTCGTCAACTGCGCGCGGGGGCCCATCGTCGACACCGACGCGCTCGTGCGCGCGCTCGACGCCCGCAGGATCGCGGGCTGCGCGCTCGACACCACCGATCCGGAGCCGCTCCCCGATCCCCACCCCCTGCGCGGCCGGGAGAACGTCCTCCTGAACCCGCACGTCGCCTGGTACAGCGAGACGTCGATGCGAGGCCTCCAGGCGGGGGCGCCCGCCGAGGTGCGCCGGGTGCTCTCGGGCGAGTGGCCGGTGAACGTCGTGAACCGCGGAGTGAAGGGCAGGAACCGGGCCGGCCTGTAGGGCGCACCGTCGCGGGCCACCACCCGGATCGACGCGACGGGACGCGGCCGGAAATCACATCGAGCAAAGGGAGGAAACATGGATCGCAACTCGTTCGCTGCCGCATGCAGGGGCCGCGCGGCCAGCCTCCTCGCCGGCGTCGCGCTCGCGGCCTGCGCGCTCTCCGCGGCCGCCCAGGAGCCGCTCAAGATCGGCTTCAGCATGAGCCTCACCGGCCCCCTCGGCGGGAACGGCAGGGCCGCGCTGCTCGCCATGCAGATGTGGGCGGAGGACGTGAACGCGAAGGGCGGCCTCCTGGGACGCCAGGTGAAGCTCGTCTACTACGACGACCAGACCAATCCGGCCAACGTCCCCGGGCTCTACGCGAAGCTGCTCGACGTGGACAAGGTGGATCTCATCGTGTCGAGCTACGGCACGAACACCATCGCGCCCGCCATCCCCATCGCCATGCAGCGGCAGATGTGCTTCATGACGCTCTTCGGGACCAATCCGAACGCCAAGTTCAAGTACGACCGATACTTCCAGATCATGCCCAACGGCCCGGATCCGGCGGTCGGCCTCACCAAGGGCTTCTTCGACGTGGCCATGACGATGGACCCGAAGCCGAAGACCGTGGCGCTCGTGGGCGCCGACGCGGAGTACCCGCACGCCGCGCTGGAGGGCGCGCGCACCAACGTGAAGGCGGCGGGCCTGAAGATCGTCTACGACAAGACGTATCCGATGAGCACCACCGACTTCACGCCCATCGTGCGCGCCATCCAGGCCACGAGCCCGGACCTCGTGTTCGTCGCCTCCTATCCGCCCGACGGCGCCGGCATGGTGCGCGCCGTGAACGAGGTCGGGCTCAAGACGAGGCAGTTCGGCGGCTCGATGATCGGCCTGCAGTACGCGAACATCAAGACGCAGCTCGGGCCGCTCCTCAACGGCGTCGTGGCCTGGGAGGTCTACGCCCCCGAGCCCACCATCAAGTTCCCCGGCGTGGAGCAGTTCCTCACGCGCTACCAGCCGCGCGCCATCGCGCAGCAGCTCGATCCGCTCGGCTTCTTCCTGCCGCCCTACGCGTACGCCATGATGCAGATCGTGGGCGAGGCCGTGCAGAAGGTGGGGAGCCTCGACCAGGCCAAGATCGCCCAGTACATCCACGACCACGAGTTCAGCACCGTGGTCGGCAACGTGCGGTTCGCGAAGAACGGCGAATGGGCGGTGGGAAGGCCGCTCTACGTCCAGTACCAGGGGATCCGCACGAACGACCTGGAGGAGTGGAAGAAGCCGGGCAAGGCGGTCGTGCTCTATCCGCCGGAGTGGAAGTCGGGCAAGCTCCTCTATCCGTACGACGAGCACAGGAAGTAGCGGGGCGCCCCGGGCGAGGGGTGCGCGCGCGGCTGCGCCCGCACCCTCCGTGACACCGTGTCGATGACGCTCATCGCGAACGCGCTCGTCTCGGGCCTCCTGCTCGCCGGGTTCTACGCGGCGGTGAGCGTCGGCATCGCCATCTCGTTCGGGATGCTGGACGTGGTGAACATCGCCCATCCCGCCTTCATCGTCCTGGGATCGTACCTCGCCTACTTCGCGAGCTCGTGGATCGGGCTCGACCCCATCGTCACCGCCCTCGTCCTGTCGCCCGCCTTCTTCGCGCTCGGGCTCGTGCTCTACCGGCTCTACCACTCCAGCTTCGAGCGGCGCGGGCGCGAGCGGCTGCGCGGCCTGGCCTTCTTCTTCGGGATCCTGTTCGTGACCGAGGTGGCGCTCATCCTGGCGTTCGGCGTCGACTACCGCCTCGTCAACACGCGCTACATGGACACGACGTGGAGGTTCGGCGCGTTCGACCTGCCGCTGCGGCTCTTCGTGCCCTTCCTGGTCTCCCTGGGGATGACCCTCTCCCTGCAGGCCTTCCTCTCCCGCACCTTCTTCGGCCGCGCGGTCCTGGCGGTCGCCCAGGACGAGCTGGCGCTCCAGCTCATGGGGGTCGACCCCGTCCGCGTCAAGGCCATCGCCTTCGGGATCTCCATCGCGACCGCCGGGGTGGCGGGCGCCCTGCTCATCATCATCCAGCCGGTCCAGCCGTCCCTCGGGCGCGAGTACATCGGCCTCGTGTTCGCCATCCCGGTGCTCGGCGGGATGGGCAGCATCCCGGGCACCCTGGTGGGCGCGACGATCCTGGGCGTGGCCAGCTCCTTCACCTCGACCTTCTTCGGGCCTTCCTGGTCGCCGGCGGTGTCGTTCGGGCTCCTCCTCCTCGCCCTGGCGCTCCGGCCGGAGGGCCTCCTCGGAAAGGCCGCACGTTGAGCAGCCCTCGCTTCACGGCGCTGGTGACGGGGATCGCCGCGCTCGCGATCGTCGCCACGGTGGCAGGGGTCCGCAACGAGTACTTCTTCTCGGCGGCGTACACGGTGCTGCAGTTCGTGGTGCTGGCCAGCGCCTGGAACATCCTGGGCGGCTTCACCGGCTACGTGAACTTCGGGTCGGCCGCGTTCTTCGCCCTGGGCGTCTACTCGAGCGTGTTCCTGCACAACCTCGTCCAGGCGCCCATCGCCCTCTCCATCGCCGCGGGGACGGGAGTGGCGGCGCTGGTCGGGCTGGGCATGGGGTACCTGACGCTGCGGCTGCGCGGGGTGTTCTTCGCCATCGCCACGCTCGCGTTCGCGCAGGTGCTGCTCACGTTCGTCGTCAACTGGGAGTACGTCGGAGGCGCGCGCGGGGCGTACATCGTGCTGCCGCACGGGCCTCCACCCGGCTTCCGGAGCAACGGCCAGGTCCTCTTCGCCATCATGGCGGTGATGGCGGCCGGCTCGCTGGCGCTGGCGCGGTGGGTCCAGACCTCCACCATGGGCCGGGGCCTCGCCGCCATCCGGGACGACGAGGTCGCGGCGGAGTGCTCGGGGGTGCCCACCCTGCGGCTCAAGCTCGTCTCGACGACGCTGAGCGGCGGCCTCATGGGCATGGCCGGCGCGACCTTCCCCTACTTCCTGCTCTACGTGGAGCCGGGCGGCGTCTTCAGCCTCTCCTACGCGGTGAACAGCATCGCCATGCCCCTCATCGGCGGCATGCACAGCTGGGCGGGCCCGCTCCTGGGAGCGCTGCTCCTCGGCATCGCCCAGCAGGTGCTGCAGGTGACCGTCTCGGCGGACTGGAACCTCTTCCTCGTGGGCGCGCTGCTCGTGCTCTTCGTGACCGTCGCCCCCGAGGGCATCATGGGGTGGACGCGCCGCCGCGGCCGCGCGAGAGAGGCGCCGCCGTGAGCGATCCGCTCCTCGTGGCCAGCGGAGTGACCCGCCGCTTCGGCGGCTTCCTCGCGCTCGACCAGGTCGACCTGTCCGTCTCGGCCGGCGAGCGCGTG
>DATDDC010000635.1:0-2392 GCA_036523995.1 Anaeromyxobacter sp. | reverse complement strand
GCTCTCCGCGGTGGACGTGGAGGCGAGGCCCGGCCCCGGCGGCGTGGAGGTCGAGGCCACGGTGCGCACCGTCGATCGCACCGGCGTCGAGATGGAGGCGCTCTCCGCGGTGACCGCGGGGCTCCTCACCATCTACGACATGCTGAAGCGCTACGAGCGCGGCATGCGCATCGAGGCGGTGGAGCTGCTCCACAAGTCCGGCGGCCGCACCGGCGACTGGACGCGGGAGCGGGAGCCGCGAAGGCGCGCCGCGCGCGCGAGGCGGTCCTGACGGGAAGCCGCTCAGGGCCTCGACGGCGGGATGGCGCGCTCCGCCTCGAGCGCCAGGGGGTACGGCAGCGGCCCCATGGAGAGCTGGGTGGCGAGGAGCTTCGCGCCCTCGACGGTGCCCGATGCGCCGAGGGTGATCTGCACCCTCCCTCCGGTGATCGGCGCCGTCACGTACGGCGCCGTGAGGATCGCGCCGTCCAAGGTGATGGCGAGTCTCCGCCCCACGAGCCGGCGTGAGACCTCCTCGAACCGGCCGGCGGCGTCGCGCCGGACCTCGAGGAGGACGGCCGGCATCCGCTCGCCCATCACGGCCCGCGCGTCGGCGATCGCGTCGTTGTCGAGGAACGCCGGGCCGAGCATCAGGACCTTCCACGGCTTCCCCTCGCCCTCGGGCGCCTCGAGCGCGAGCACCCTTCCGGCGGGGACTCCGGGCGAGAGCGTCCGGATGGCCTCGGCCGCCGCTTCGCGGCTTGGCGCCTGGAGGGCGCTGTCGCTAGGCTCGCTGACCTCCGGGAGGTATCGCGCCAGCTTCACCGAGGGAGAGACGTTCGGCCAGAGGAGCTGGTTCCTCGCGAGGGCCACGAGCGCCTCGTCGTCCACCTCCCTGAGCTCGAGGTGGGCGCGCACCGGCATGAGCGACTTCACCGCCTGGATCGCGGACGAGGACGTCCCGGACGGGAGCGCCACCCGGATCCGGCCCGCCTCCGAGGTGACGACCGCCGGTATCCGCAGGGCCTGCAATCGGCGCGCGACGCGGGAGCGGGTCTCCCCGAGCGCGTGCGCCCGCTGCGGGCCCTGCATCTCCGCTGGAAGCCGGGCCAGGTAGACGAGCTCGACACCCCCGCGGCTCAGGTCCGGTTCCTCCCGGCACGCCGAGGCGAGGAGAACGGCGAGCAGAGCCGTGGCAGGGACGCGCATGACCCCCTTCTCGTGCCGAGCGTACACTCGCGGCGCGCGCGGTGACAGCCCGCAGCGGCGGTCCGCGCCTCGGTCAGCTCCGCCGCGACCTCGCGGATCGGCGCGCCGGCGCGCCGGGGTCCACGCCGAGGAAGGCGGCGGCGTTCCCGCCGCATACGCGGCGCACCACGGCTTCCGACAGCCCGGCCCGCGCCAGCCGATCCGCCGCCCGCGGCAGGGCGAGGAGGTCGCCCCCGCCCAGCCCCGCGTCCGAGGTGAGGACGAGCCCCTCCGGCCCGAGGGCGCGGACGATGGCCACGGCCGCGTCCATGCCGTCGGCCTGCCCCCGCGTACCCCCCGCGGAGAGGGGCAGCCCGGCGAGGTAGCCGCAGGCGCGGATGGCGCGGACGGTCCGCTCCCCCGCGCCCGCCACGAGGACCCGGCCCGCCTCCAGCTCCGCCTCGCGCAGCACCGCCAGGACGCGCTTCGTCATGCGCTCCTTCGCGCGCCAGGGCGTCTCCACCAGGACCGGGAGCCGGAGCTCCCGCGCGAGCTCGAGCTGCCTCTCCAGGACCCGCTCCTCGTGCTCGCCGCCCTCGGCCAGGCCCACGGCGCCGAGCGCGGCGACCTCGGGCCGCCCCAGCGCATCGGGCAGCTCGGCGAGGAGCGCCTCGAGGCCGCGCAGCGGGATGCGCCGCGGGTGGATGCCGATGGCTGCGAACGCGGCGAGCCCGTCGCGCCGCAGGCGGCGCACGGTCGCCACGACCCCTTCCCAGCCGCGCCGGATGGCGGCGGGCGTGGCGGGGACGACGGCGTCGTCGGACGGGACGAGGGCCCCGGTCACGCCGAAGAAGCGCAGGTCCTCGACGTCGCGGGCGCTCAGGATTCCCGCGCGGAGGAGGCCGTCGAACGCCATGGATCGAATGCTACCGTGAACCGGCGCCGATTCACGGGACCGACGATGAGTCCGGGTCGCGATCGCCCGGGTCGGACGCCGCGGTCGGGGTCGCGGTCGGGGTCGGGGTCGCGGTCGAGGTCGGGGTCGGGGTCGAGGTCGGGGTCTCGGGGTCGCGGTCGGGGTCGGGGTCGAGGTCGAGGTCGAGGTCGGCGTCGCGGTCGAAGATCACCGAGGCCGCACGAGCAGCGTCGCGTCCCCATCCACCACCCAGTCGAGCGAGAGGGCGCGGGCGAGCGGGAGCTCGACGGGGCCGAGCACGAGCGCGCC
>DATDDC010000634.1:0-7727 GCA_036523995.1 Anaeromyxobacter sp. | reverse complement strand
TCGATGCGCAGCGGGTCGACGGATGCGGTCTCGAAGTTCCCGCGTGCGTCCTGCGCCGGCCGGAGGCCCGGCGCAGGACGCTGGCGGCGGTGCACAGCCACGCACCGGTCGGCTCTCCCCCGAGCGCCGAACACCTTCCGGGAGAAGCACGCCCCGTGCCGCGCCGAGCTCCCGCATCGGCGAGCCGTTTCCGAGGATGCACGGTCGAGACGCCTCGCCGCTCGAGGCGTTCGTGTAACCGAGATGGATCCGGTGTCGCCGGGGTGGCGGCTGCCGGTGTTTCCGCCCCCTCGCTTCCGACCGCATCTGCAATCGAGGGGTTTGCGTTCGGGAGAGGCTCCCCCACGTCGAGGACGATCACGTTGTGATGGATTCCGTCACTGCCGAGCAGGCCCATCGGGACGCCGCGCTCGGCAGCTGAAGGAAAGCGGCAGGGCGACATGGCGCGCCGAACTGCCGCCTTCCCCGCGACGTTCCGAGCCATTCCCCGGCTCGCCGCGCCGTCGCCTGCGGTCCGCGACCCCGTCGGCCCGTCGATTGCTTCCCTCACGAGCACCGTGCACGCCTCGCCCCGCAACGCGATTGGCGGGCGGAGCCACGTTCACGGGGCGTGATTCAGAGGATGCGGGGCCCCACCTGGCCTTCCCGTTCTCGCCGGCCCCGCGCGCAGCGTTCCCGCAGCCGAAAGACCTCACCGATCCGCGGTGACGGTGAGGAAACGCCAACTCGCAGGGAGGAAGATCAACGTGAAAGCTACACGCTGCCTGCTGACGGCTTCGCTGATCGCAGCTCCCCTCGTGAGCGGAGAGGCAAGGGCGGCCGACGCCGGCCCCCCCGGCCCCACGCTCGAGTTCCACGGCTTCGTGGTGGGCTCGATCTACAGCCAGGATCAGACGTTCCTCACGGGCCAGGGCTCCGGCCTCCTCATGGCCGCTCCGACGCCGGGAACGACCCTGCCCATCCCCGGCTCGACGACCTCCACCTCGGGAACGTTCCTGGGCGGCGACGTCCGCCAGACGCGATTCATCTTCGCCCTGAGCGGCACGGAGGCTCTCGGGGCGAGGCCGAAGGCGCACCTCGAGTTCGATCTCTTCGGCAACTCGAACACGGGCGCCCTCGGCTACGAGTCGCCGAACCCTCGGCTGCGCCAGGCGTACGCCGAGCTCAAGTGGGGCAACACCACCTTCGACGTCGGCCAGCACAGCGCCCAGATCCTCCTGGGGCAGATCCCGACCACCGTGGCCCACATCACGAACCCCGTGGCGTACGGAGCCGGCCTGATCGGGTGGCGAACCATCGGCTTCCGCGCGTTCCAGGCGGTGCCCCTCGAGGCGGCGAGGCTCGAGGTCGCCGCGGAGATCTCGCACGGAAAGTGGTCCGACGCGAGCGGCACCACCGTGTTTCCCGGGAACACGCCGAACGCCATCTCCCTCGCGTGGGCCGCCGGGACGCCCCAGCTCGTCGGGCGCGTCAAGGCCGAAGGGAAGAGGGGCAGCTTCAGCTGGATGGGCTGGGTGGCCGGCTCCTACGAGTCGATCGATCTGAAGGGGTTCGGAAACACCGTCGCGCCGAACGGCGTGACGCTGCAGGACGGTTCGGTGAAGAAGAACATCGCGAGCTACGCCGCGACGGCGGGCGGGAACCTGACCCTCACCCCCGTGACCTTGATGTTCCAGGGCTACACCGGGCGCGCCACGGGGCCGCTGGCCGGCACGGTGCTGCAGTTCGGCGACATCGGCGACGTCGGCTACTGGGCCCAGCTGGGCGTCTTCGCCACGAAGCAGCTCTCGCTCTGGGGGATCTACGGCGCGAGCGCCGCGGACAAGAAGGATCTCCAGAACTGGCTCAATCCGACCGGAGCCGACCTCACCGTCGCCACGACCGCGATCCGCAAGGACAACGCGGTGTACGGCGGGATGCTCCGATACCAGGAGGGCGGATACGCGTTCGCAGCCGAGTACTACTCGTACTCGACGAAGTATCTCCTCGGGAACCTGGCGAACGACCGGGGCACGAAGTCCTCGTCCGCGTACCAGGTCCTCCTCTCCGGCGGATACTTCTTCTAGCTCGTCCGCTCGACCGGATGCCCCGGCTCCGCGCGGTCGGAGCCGGGGCGCCCCGAAGCTCGCTCGTGGCAGCGACCGCGAGACCTCACCGCTCGGGGACGTCGATCATCCGGAAGCTTCTCGCGGATCGCGCCGGCGGCGCCTTCCTCCCCAGGATCAACGCGCTCCCCGGCAGCCTGCGCAGGCTCTTCTTGCGCGGGCGCTCGAATCCGGCGGCTCGAAGCCAGCCGGCGATCTCGCCGTACGCGTACGTCTGCCCCCCGGCGAGCTCGAAGAGCGCGAGGCCGCTCAGCGCGGCGGCCGCAGCGGCGGTGCGCCCGTGAACGGCATCGGCCACCTGCTCGAGGATCACCACGAGCCCGCCCGGCGCGAGCGCGTCGGCCACCTTTCGCAGGAGCTCGACGTTCTCGGCCGCGACATTGCCGTGCAGGATGTTGAACACCAGCGCCACGTCGTGGCCGCCGCCGAGGCCGTCCTTCCAGAAGTCGCCCGGCTGCACCGCGACCCGCGCGCCCATGCCGGCGGCTGCGATGAGCTTCCGCGCCGACGGGAGCGCCTGGGGAAGGTCGAGCACCGTCGCGGAGAGCCGCGGGTGGCGGCGACAGAGCTCGACGCTGTAGAGCCCGTGCCCGCCGCCGACGTCGAGGAGGCTTCGCGCCGTGGACGGGAGGCGGACCTTCGCCGCGACCTCGCCGGCCGCCATGCGCGCCAGCGCGACCATTCCCGCCTGGAAGTCCCGCCAGCCGTTCGGCCGGCGATCGAGCCATTCGCGCGCGTCGACGGGCGGCGCGCCGCGGCGGACGGTGTCCTCCAGGTCGTCGAGCCTGTCGAGCAGCATCTCGAAGAACGGGATGCCCTCTCCCAGCGCGGGCAGCCACCGCAGGGTCATCCGCGTCGGTTCGAAGCGGCCGCTCCTCTGCTCGACGTAGCCCGTCGCCTCGAGCGCCGCGAGGAGCTGCCCGGTTCCCCGGACGTCGGTCCCGAGCGCTCGCGCGAGCTCGGCGGCGGTCCGCGGCGCGCGTCCCAGGGCGTCGAGGACCCCCAGGCGCCGCGCGGCGGAGAACGCGCGGAACGCCTCGGCCCCGAGGAAGTCGAGCATCGGCCCCGGGACCAGGTTGCAGCGGACGAGGAGGCGCTCAAGCGGGCTTGGAAGGATGGGCATGTCCCGCGGCGGCGCACGTCCGAGGACGCGCGGAGGCTCCCTTTGCTCGAGAGAGAGGACGAGAGGGGTGCGCGACGTACGCCACCACGGCCGACCGGTAGACGCCGACCTCCTCGAAGGCGAGGCGCGCCTGGGCGAGCAGGCCGGGGATGCGCCCGAGGAAGTTGTCGGCCTGCTCCTCGAGGATGCGGAACCGGAGCGGCCAGAGGAGGAGGCGGAGCCACCGCTTGCGCGGCACGCCCAGGTCGACGAGCAGGATGGCGCCGCCCGGAGCGAGCACGCGGCCCCACTCGCGGAGCGCCCGCACCTTCGTGTCGGAGTCGAGGTGATGAAGCATGAGGCTCGAGACGACGAGGTCGAAGGTCCGGTCCTCGAAGGGAAGGGACTCGGCGCGGGCGGAGACCAGGCGCGCGTCGGGGCCGCGCCCGTCGAGCTTGCGCCGCGCGAGGCGAAGAGCGTCGCGGTCGGGATCGAGCCCGGTCAGGTGCGAGCCGGGCAGAGCCGACGCCATGGCGGCGAGGAGCTCCCCGGTCCCGCAGCCCACGTCGAGCACGCGCTCGTGCGGAAGGCGTGCGACGAGCTCCATCTCGAAGCGGCGGAGCGCCGCGCCGAGCCCGAGCGCCCGGCAGAAGAGGTCGTACGCCGGCGTGAGGAGGCGGAACCGGGCCGGCGGGATGAGGTCCTCGCGGCCCGCCCCGGGGACCGCTCCGGCGACGTCGCCGCCTCGCCCGGTCCGGCCGCGAGCGAGCGCGACGACGGAGCGAAGCGCCTCGAACGCGGGCGCGTCGAGCTTCGATCCCGCGAGCGCCTGCATGGTGCGGAGGGCATCCCCCTCGGAGACGGGCTCCTTGTACGAGCGCGACTCTCGCAGCGCGCAGTACACGTCCGCCACGCGCAGGATCCGGGCGCCCTCGGGGATCCCGGCTCCCTCGAGGCGGCGCGGATATCCCGACCCGTCCGGCGCTTCGTGATGGGCGACGACGATCCGCGCGATCTCCTCCGTTCCCGCGATGGGGCGCAGGATCTCCGCCGCGATCTCCGGGTGCCGCTGGATGCGCTCGAGCTCGGCGGGCCCGAGCGCCGAGGGCTTGAGGAGCACGTCGTCACGGATCCCGATCTTCCCGACGTCGTGCACGAGAGCGGCGAGCCGCAGCGACTCGAGGTGCTCGCCCGACCAGCCCATGCGCGCGGCGGCGCGGACGGCCAGCTCGGCGACGCGCTCGCTGTGGTCCCGCGTTCCCTCGTCGCGGAAGCCGAGCGCCGTCGCGAGGCTCGCGATGGCCTGGATGCCGCCGGCGCGCTGGGCGCGCTGCTCCGAGGCGAGGCGCGCGGCGTGCTCGCCGTCGCGCATCCCGGCCAGGATCCCGGTCACCGCGCCGAACCAGAGGAACAGGATCGCGGTCGCCACCTGGTTGGCATTCTCCATCGGTTGACCGCTCCAGGCGCGGGCGGCGTGGAACAGGTAGAGCCCCGCAGCGGCGGCAGACACCGGGAGCGCGGCGCGCGTCGCGAACCACGCAGCGGACGCGGCGATCGGCACGAAGTAGAGGGCAGCGAGCGCGACGTGGACGACGTGCAGCGGGTGGGTGCCGACGGGGACGATCGAGTGCAGCGCCGTCACGACACCGAGGGTGATGGCAAGGGCGGCCACCTTGGCGCGCTGCGTGTCCAGGAGCGCAGGCATGCGCATGGGATCCCCCGCACGTTCGGAGCCCGCGGCCGCGGGTGCCGACAGCCCGAGGGAGCAGGATGCGTGCCATGCGCACGGAGCGCGGCGGCTTCGGGATCGATGATTCCGCGATACGCGCCGCGCTCTCGACGGCCGCTGCGGACACGGTGTGATGCGTCCGGTCACTCGGCGAGGCCGCTTCGGCAGCCGTCGAATTCCAGGATGGCACTTTGACGCCTGGCGAATCGCCCGGTTCGAGGCCAAGATGACGCAGCGAACGGCATGCGCCCCGGTCTGCGAGATGCTGGATCCAGGAGGGCGCGAGGAGAGGAGAGGAGCAAATGACCTACCTGCTCGTTTGCGCGCTCTGCGCCGCGATGCCCCAGCAGATGGCCGCCCGGAGCGCCGACGCCGGAGACCCGGCGCTCGCCCCCGATCTCCGGATCGACGCTTCGTCGCTCGAGCTGGATCGGGCCGCCGCCGCGCTCGCGGGTGCGCGTGCCGCACCTCTGGCGTTCACGGATCAGTCGGCGAGCGACGGTCACGCGGGACACGACGACGGCGCTCGCGTGGGACCGATGTGGATCATGATGGGCGTCATGATGGTCGGGATGATGGTGGTGCTCGGCGCGTACATGATGCGGGGCCACGTCGCCGCACCCCTTCAGCCCGGCGCCCTCGCGTCTCCTCACCTCGCCGCGATCCCGCCCGCGGCCGGCTTCCGGCCGGGAGGCTGACGGCGCGCCCGGGCGTCCGAGAGCTCACAACTCCGCGCGCCGGAGGAGCTGCGCGTTGACGGCGACGATCACGGTGCTGAGCGACATCAGGATCGCGCCGATGGCGGGCGCGAGGAGGATGCCCCAGCGCGCCAGGACTCCGGCGGCGAGGGGGATGGCGGCGACGTTGTAGCCCGCGGCCCACCAGAGGTTCTGGATCATCTTGCGGTACGTGGCCCGGCTGAGCGCGATGATCCGCGGAACGTCGCGCGGATCGCTTCGCACGAGGACGATGTCGCCGGCCTCGACCGCGACGTCCGTGCCCGCGCCCATGGCCACGCCGACGTCCGCGGTGAGGAGCGCCGGGGCGTCGTTCACGCCGTCTCCCACCATGGCGACGCGCCGGCCGCCGCGCCGGAGCGATTCGATCACCTCCGCCTTGCGATCGGGGAGCACCTCCGCGTGCACGGTGTCGATCCCGAGCTCCCTCGCGACCGCCTCCGCGACCGCCCGGGAGTCCCCGGTGAGCATCGCCACCTCGAGGCCCATCTCGTGGAGACGCCGGATCGCCTCGGGCGACTCGGGCCTCACCGCGTCGGCGACCGCGAACGCCGCGAGCGGCCGTCCCTCCTCGACGAGGTAGATGACGGACTGGCCGCGCCCCGCCGCCGCGGCGGAGAACTCGTCGAGGTCGCGAGGGAGCGCGACGCCGAGCCGCCGCAGGAGGTTCGGCCCGCCCACGAGGCGCTCACGCCCGCCCACGCGTGCGCGCACGCCGTGCCCGGCGATCGCCTCGAACGCCTCCGCCCGGGGGATCTCGATGCCGCGCTCCCGCGCGGTGCGCACGACCGCTTGCGCCACGGGATGCTCGGAGTCGCGCTCGACCGCGGCCGCGAGGCCGAGCGCCTCCTCCTCCGCCGTGCCGGCGCCGGCCCGCATCGCCACCACCCGGTACTCCCCGAGCGTGAGCGTTCCCGTCTTGTCGAAGACGACGGTCCCGAGGCGGCGCGCCTCCTCGAGCCCGCGCCGATCGCGGACGAGGAGGCCCGACCGCGCGCCGAGCGTCGTGGAGATGGCGATGACGAGCGGGATGGCGAGGCCGAGCGCGTGCGGACAGGCGATGACGAGGACCGTGACGACGCGCTCGACGACGAACGCACCCGGCGCGCCGCCGATCCCCCAGGCGACGGCCGTGAGGAGCGCCGCCGAGAGCGCCGCGATCGTGAGCAGGAAGGCGGCGCGGTCCGCGAGGGCCTGCGCGCGCGACCGGGACGCCTGCGCGCGCTCGACGAGCCGCATGATGCCGGCGAGCGCGGTCCGGTCGCCCGTTCCCGTCACGCGGGCGCGGAGCGATCCCGCGCCGTTCACGGTGCCGGCGATGACGCGATCGCCGGGTCGCTTCCTCACCGGGCGAGACTCTCCCGTGATCATGGACTCGTCGACGGCGCTCTCGCCCGAGAGGACGGCGCCGTCCGCGGGGAGGCGCGCGCCCGGTCGGACCAGGACCACGTCCCCGTCGCGCAGGGCGGAGAGCGGGACCTCCTCCTCGCGGTCGCCCGCGACCCGTACGGCCAGGGAGGGGAGGAGCTTCGCGAGCTCCTTCAGCGCTCCCTGCGCCTGGGAGATGGAGCGCATCTCGATCCAGTGGCCGAGCAGCATCACGGCGACGAGCGTGGAGAGCTCCTCCCACAGCGGCATCCCCGGATAGCCGACGGTCACGGCGAGGCTGAAGGCGAACGCGACGCCGATCGCGAGCGAGATGAGCGTCATCATGCCCGGCAGCCGCGCGCGCACCTCGCGCACGGCCCCCTGCACGAACGGCCACCCGCCGTACGCGAACACGGCGGTTCCGAGCACGGGCGGGATCCGTGCCGACCCCGGGAACGCCGGGGCGTGCCATCCCGTCGCCGACGCGAGCATGTGGCCCCACACGACGGTGGGGATGGTGAGGACCAGGGCGACCCAGAACCGGCGCCGGAACATCCCCACGCTGTGCCCCGCGTGGCGATCGTGTCCCGCGTGCGCGTCGCGGTGCGCCGGCGGGCCGTGCGCCGCGCCCTCCGCGTGCCCCGCCTCGGCGTGGCGGCCCTCTCGCGGCGAGAGCCCGGGACGTG
>DATDDC010000633.1:0-3077 GCA_036523995.1 Anaeromyxobacter sp. | reverse complement strand
CGGCTCGGTCTGGGCCAAGAGCGCCTGGGGCGACTGGTGGGTCTGGGATCCGAAGGAGAACTGGTCGCTGGTCACCTGGCTCATCTTCGGCTCCTACCTCCACCTGCGCCGGGTGAAGGGCTGGCGGGGCGACCGGGCCGCCTGGCTGGTCATCGTCGGCTTCGCGGTGGTGATGTTCACCTACCTCGGCATGAGCATGCTGCCCACGGCCGAGGAGAGCGCGCACGTCTACAGCGGGTAGCGGCCGCGGGCCGCGCCCCCTTCGACAGGCTCACGGCGAGCGGTGAGCGCTCATCAGGCGCTCCGGCGGCTGGTCGCGCCGGAGCGGTACTCCTTCAGCCGGTACTGGATCTTCCGGATCGAGACGCCGAGCACCTCGGCGGCCCGCGCCGTCGAGCCGCCGCACTGATCGAGCGTGCGCAGGATGGCCTCGCGCTCGATCTCGAAGAGCGTGGCGCCGGGGATGAGCGCGGAGGCCGTGCTCCTCTCCACGCGGCTGCCGTGGAGCACCGGAGCGAGGTCCTCCGCGGCGATCTCGCGGCCGTGCGCCGACGCGACCGCCCGCTCCACCACGTTCGCGAGCTCGCGGACGTTCCCGGGCCAGTCGTAGGCGAAGAGGGCGGAGAGCGCGCCCGGGGTGACCCCGCCGATCTCCTTCGTCCGCTCCGGGGTCAGGAGATCGAGGAAGTGGCTCACCAGCGCCGGGATGTCGCTCTTGCGCTCCCGGAGCGGCGGCAGCGCCATCGAGACCACGTTGAGCCGGTAGTAGAGGTCGTCGCGGAAGCGGCCGGCCCGGACCTCCTCCGCCAGATCGCGCTGCGTCCCCGCCACCACGCGGACGTCCACGTGCACCGTCTCGCTGCCGCCCACGCGCTCGAACTCGCCCTGCTGGAGCACGCGGAGGAGCTTCACCTGCACGGGGGCGGGGAGGCGCCCCACCTCGTGCAGGTACAGCGTCCCGCCGCTGGCCGCCTCGAGACCGCCGCGCCGCCTGCCGTCGGCGTCCGCGAAGGCGCCGCGCTCGTGCCCGAACAGCTCGGACTCGAGCAGCGCCTCCGAGAGGGCGGCGCAGCTCACGCGCACGAAGGGCCGATCGCGCCGCGGCGAGGCCTCGTGGAGGACCTGGGCGAGGTGGGCCTTGCCCGTCCCCGCCTCGCCCTGCAAGAGCACCGTGGCCTTGGTCGGCGCCACGCGCCTCACCACCTCGAGGACGCCGTTCAGCTCGGGCGCGGCCCCCACGACCTGGAGGCGCCTGCGGATGCTGTCGCGGAGCGCCGCCCGGTCCTGCCTGAGGCGCCGCTTCTCGAGCGCCTTCTCGAGCACGAGGAGCACGTGGGCCGGATCGAGCGGCCGCACCAGGTAGCTCTCCGCGCCCGAGCGGAGCGCGGAGACGGCCGCGTCGATGCGGTCGCTCGTCGTCGCCACCACGACCGCCGCGTCGGAGCGGAGCGCCCGGAGCCGCGCGATGAGCGCCGGCGGATCCACGTCCGCGAGCCCGCCGTCGAGGAGCACCGCCGCGGGCGCGAAGCTCGGCACGAGGCCGAGCCCGCCCTCGGCGCTCGAGGCCTCCACCGCGTCGAAGCCGGCTCCGCACGCGGCCGCGCGCAGCGCCGCGCCCTCGATGGGGTTCGCGTCGATGACGAGGATGCGGTCCCGCTTCGTCATTTGCTCCCCGTGCGGTAGCAAGGGGCATACCCGGGGTTTTCGGCGCCCGCGGATGCACGAATTGCGCGAAGGCTGCGCGCCCGGGCGCGCCATCGCGGCGCTGCAGGCCGTAAGCCGGCAGCGCGCAAAGCCTTTCCGGCTCGGCCGGAGCGCGGCGGCCTCCGCGGGCGAGGGCCGGGTCTGCGCGACGGATTGCTCGGGGAAGGAGCCGCACCTTCACCGGGCGAGCGTTGCCGCCGAGCCGCGAGAGGCTTACGAAGCCTCCATGGAGCGCACCTGGCTCGGTGGCCGTATCGAGGTCGTGCAGGGGGACATCACGCGCCTCGAGGTCGACGCCATCGTGAACGCGGCGAACACGTCGCTCCTCGGCGGAGGCGGCGTCGACGGAGCGATCCACCGCGCCGCCGGGCCGGCGCTCCTCGAGGAGTGCAGGACCCTAGGCGGCGCGCGGACCGGCGAGGCCAAGATCACGAAGGGCTACCGCCTCCCCGCCCGCCGCGTCATCCACGCCGTGGGCCCCGTCTGGCACGGCGGCAAGGGCGGCGAGGACGCCGCCCTGGCGAGCTGTTACCGCGAGTCGATGCGGCTCGCCGCCGAGCACGGCTGCCGCTCCATCGCCTTCCCCGCCATCTCCACCGGCGCCTACCGCTTCCCGCTCGAGCGCGCCACGCGCATCGCCGTGGGCGAGGTGAAGCGCGCCCTCGAGGCGGGCACCGCCGTCCAGAGGGCCGTGTTCTGCTGCTTCTCGGCGGAGGACGCGGGGGCGTACGCGAGCGTCCTGGACGAGCTGGCCGGCTGAGCGCCCCGGCCCCGTCCCTCGCGCCCTACGCCGCTGCGTGAGCTCCGCCGCGCGGCTCGAATCCCCTACCGTGGGCCTCCGTCTCCGTGCGGGCCGGAGCGGGCCCTCGCGGCGGCGTCGCTCCGCTCGAATCCCCTACCGTGGGCCTCCGTCTCCGTGCGGGCCGGAGCGGGCCTTCGCGGCGGCGTCGCTCCCGCTCGAATCCCCTACCGTGGGCCTCCGTCTCCGCGCGGGCCGGAGCGGGCCCTCGCGGCGGCGTCGCTCCGCGAGACCCGAACGTGCCCCGTCCTGGAGACGGCGGCGCATGATCGCGAGCGCCGGCACGAGACTGTGCCACCGCTGTGCAACGCGGCCCTCCCTGGGCGGTGGCACGCTCGTGCACTGCGTCCTCAGGGGTGGCGTCGCAGAGGGCTCGCTCCGCTTCTTCGCCGCGACGACCCGCCCCGGCCCCTTCTACGCCTCCGGACTGCGATCGTAATGGCTCCAGGTCAGCGCGGTTTCAGGCGCCCGCGCTTCGCCGCCAGCGCAGCCCCCGGGCGGCGGCCGCCGGCGCATCCGCAGGCGCGCCACGAGAGCCTCGATTCGCGCGCGACTCGGACGGCGGTCCGCGCCG
>DATDDC010000632.1:0-1867 GCA_036523995.1 Anaeromyxobacter sp. | reverse complement strand
GCCTTCGCCGCCGGCGCGGCGGGGGTGGCGGTCATCCGCGCATGGCTCGCCGGCGCCGACCCGGCCGCGGCGGTGCGGGCCCTCGTCGCCGCGTCGCCTTGACCGCCCCGGATCGCCGCTCTACGCTCGCCCTCGCATGGAAAGCGGACAGGCGGCTCCGGCGCGGGGGCGCGGGCTCCTCCGCAGCGTCTCCATCTTCGCCGACCTCGATCCCGCGGCCGTGGCCGCCTTGGAGCGGCTCGCCGAGGTGAAGGACTTCCCGCCCGGTGCCGTCATCGTGTCGCAGGAGGACCGCGGCGACGCGCTCTTCGTCCTCGTCTCGGGGAAGGTGAAGGTCGTGCTGTACGGCGATTCCGGCCGCGAGATCATCCTCTCCATCTTCAAGACGCCCGGCGACTTCTTCGGGGAGATGAGCCTCCTCGACAACGAGCCGCGCTCCGCCACGGTCATCGCGGACGGCCGCTCGCGCCTCCTCGTCCTCTCGCGCAGCGACTTCCAGGCGCACCTCGAGAGCCACCCGCGCACGGCGCTGCGGGTCCTGCAGGAGGTGTCGCGCCGCCTGCGGCGGGCCGACGCCGTCATCGGCAACCTCGCCCTCCTCGACGTGTACGGCAGGCTCGCGGGCAAGCTCCGCGAGATGGCCGCGACCGACGGCGAGGAGACCGACGAGGGCGTGCTGGTCCGGCAGCGCCCCACCCAGGCCGAGATCGCCGCGATGATCGGGGCGAGCCGCGAGACGGTGTCCCGCGCCCTCTCGGAGTTCTCGCGGCGCGGCTGGCTCGTCATGACCGGAAAGCGCCTCCTGCTCCGGCGGGCGTTCCTGGCGGACGGGTAGCGCGACCACGGGAGACCCCCGCGCTCCACCCGTGAGCCGCGCGGGCGGGCGCCGCTCGCTATGCTCCCGCTCGGAGGTCGCCATGGGAGACGTCGTCTACCGCTCCGAGGCCAGGATCGAGCGCGTGAACGGGCCGCTGCGCAGGGCGTGGATCCCCGGCGAGAAGGACCCGATCGCCTTCGGCGTGCACGGGGCCATCGCCGAGCACTACGGGCGGGCGCCCGGCACCTACGAGCCGCACGCCGCCACCATCGACTACGTGGTGGCCTCGACGGCCGGCTGACTGGTCGGGACCTTCGGAGGCGCGCTGGAGGCGCGCCAGATCCCGGCGGGAGAGGGCAAGCTCGTGGCGCGCGCGACGGGCGAGGTCGAGCTCGACGGGAAGGTCATGGTGCTCCGGCGCGTGCACGTGAAGCTCGAGCTGCGCGCGGCCGCGGAGCACCGCGAGACCGCCGAGCGCGTTCACGGCTTCTTCGCGGACAAGTGCCCGCTCTATCGATCGCTCAGCCCGGCCATCGCCATCACCACGGAGCTCGCGTTCGTGGAGGGCTAGGACCCTCGCTTCTTCGCATCGGGGCACCCCCGTTCAAAGCGCCCGCCCCCACGCCGCCGCCTCGAACGCCGCCGCGCTGCCGTAGCGCGCGAAGGGCCTGCCGGCGGCGGCCTGGGCGGAGGGAGACGCCGTCGCTCCGCTCGCCTCGAGCAGCGCGTCCACCACGTGCGCGTACGCCTGCGCGGCGGGCACGCCCGGGTGGATGGCGCCGAGCGCCATCTCGTGGCCGGCGAGCCGGATGATGGTCCGCCGGGGGTCGCCGTCGCGGGCGTGCAGGAGGAGGTCGAGCAGGACCGCGTTCTTCACGGGCCGGCCCGAGACGGTGTGCTCGGCGACGATCCCGGCGGCGAGCGCCGCCACGCGAGCGGGCGCGAGGAGGGCGCGCTTCCCCTGCTCGATGGCGAGGTCGAGCCCGGCGTCGGACGACCCGACGAGACGGCAGTGGACGAGCCGGACGGGGATCGCCGCGCCCAGCGCGG
>DATDDC010000631.1:0-28359 GCA_036523995.1 Anaeromyxobacter sp. | reverse complement strand
CGGGCGGCCCGGTGCGCATCGTCGCCGAGGTGAAGCGGGCGAGCCCGTCGGCGGGCGCGATCCGCGCCGGCCTCGACGCCCCGTCGCAGGCCCGCGCCTACGCGGAGGCGGGCGCGGCCGCCATCTCGGTCCTCACCGACGGCCCGGGCTTCGGCGGCTCGCTCGCCGACCTCGCGGCGGTGCGCGCCGCCGTGGGCGTCCCGCTCCTGCGCAAGGACTTCGTGCTCGACCGCTACCAGCTCCTCGAGGCCCGCGTCCACGGCGCGGACGCGGCGCTCCTCATCGTGGCGGCGCTCGAGGCCGAGGCCCTGAAGCGCCTCCTCGGCGCCGCCTCGGAGCTCGGCCTCGCGGCCCTCGTGGAGGTGCACGACGAGGCCGAGCTCGCCGCCGCGCTCACCGCCGGCGCGCGCATCGTGGGCGTGAACAACCGGAACCTCCGCACCTTCGCCGTCGACCTGGCGGTCTCCGAGCGGCTCCTGCCGCTCCTCCCCCCCGGCGTCCGCGGCATCGCGGAGAGCGGCGTGCGCACCGCGGACGACGCGAGGCGCCTCCGCCGCGCCGGCGCCTCGAACCTGCTCGTGGGCGAGGCGCTCGTCCGCGCCGGCGATCCGGGTGCCCTCATCCGTGAGATGGTGAGCTGAGGGGACGCCGATGCCCGGGCTCAAGGTGAAGATCTGCGGGGTCACCCGCCTCGAGGACGCGCTCGCCGCGGTCCGGCTCGGCGCCGACGCCATCGGCTTCAACTTCTGGCCTCGCTCGAAGCGCTACCTGCCGCCGGCGGAGGCGCGCGCCATCATCCGGCGGCTGCCCACCTTCGTCTCGGCCGTGGGCGTCTTCGTGGACCCCACCTGCGACGAGGTCCGCCGGGCGGCGGAGGCCTCCGGGATCGTCCTGGCCCAGCTCCACGGCGACGAGACGCCGGAGCTGTGCCTCGAGATGCCGCTCCCGGTCCTGAAGGCCATCCGCGTGGTGGACGCGCGATCGCTCCTGCAGATCGCGTCGTACGAGGTCCGCGGCTTCGTCCTCGACACGCCCAGCACGGGCTACGGCGGCAGCGGGAAGACCTTCGAGTGGTCGCTCGTCGCGGACGTCGCCCGCGAGATGCCCGTCGTCCTCGCGGGCGGGCTCACGCCCGAGAACGTCGGCGACGCGGTGCGCGCCGTGCGGCCCTGGGCGGTGGACGTCGCGAGCGGCGTCGAGTCCGCGCCGGGCGTGAAGGACGAGGACAAGATGAGAAGGTTCATCGAGGCGGCGAAGGAGCTTGCTTGATACGCGGCCGCAGGCCGCGCGCGGGGGACCGCTCGCGCACCCGCGAATGCGGGCGCGAGCGGTCACGGGCCCCCGCGAGCAGGGGTGGGGACCCCGCGAGCTCCGCTCGATCGGGCGAGCGCAGGGGCAGCCGGATGAGGCTGCCCCGGAGCGAGCGGGGGACTGGGGGGCGCAGTCTCACCGCGCCCCCCAGCACCAATGCCGGGCGGCACGCCCCGTGGAGTACCAAGATGAGAAGGTTCATCGAGGCGGCGAAGGAGGTGGACGGATGACGGCGCTCCCCGACGCGCGCGGCCGGTTCGGCGCGTACGGCGGCCGCTTCGTGCCCGAGACGCTGGTCCCGGCGCTCGACGAGCTCGAGGCGGCCTGGCGCACGGCGCGCGAGGACCCCGCCTTCCAGGGCGAGCTCCAGGAGCTCCTCACCCGCTACGCCGGGCGGGAGACGCCGCTCTCCGAGGCCCGCCGCATGTCCGCCGACCTGGGCTGCCGCGTGCTGCTGAAGCGCGAGGACCTGTGCCACACCGGCGCGCACAAGATCAACAACACCCTCGGCCAGGTGCTGCTGGCGCGGCGCATGGGGAAGGAGCGCATCATCGCGGAGACCGGCGCCGGCCAGCACGGCGTCGCCACCGCCACCGCCGCGGCGCTCTTCGGCCTGCCCTGCGAGGTCTACATGGGCGCGCTCGACGTCGAGCGGCAGGCCCTCAACGTGTTCCGCATGCAGCTCCTCGGCGCCAGGGTGATCCCGGTGCAGTCGGGATCGAGGACCCTCAAGGACGCCATGAACGAGGCCCTGCGCGACTGGGTGACGAACGTGCGGGGCACGCACTACATCATCGGCTCCGTCGCCGGACCGCACCCCTACCCCGCCCTCGTGCGCGACTTCCAGTCCGTGATCGGCAGGGAGGCGCGGCGGCAGTGCCTGGAGCAGGCGGGCCGGCTCCCCGACGCGGTGGTCGCCTGCGTGGGCGGCGGCTCGAACGCCATGGGCATCTTCTCGGCCTTCCTCGACGACGCGGAGGTGAGGCTCGTCGCCGTCGAGGCGGCGGGCCTCGGGCTCGCGTCGGGCAAGCACGGCGCTTCGCTCGCCCGCGGCACTCCAGGCGTCCTCCACGGCTCGCGGAGCTACGTGCTGCAGGACGCTCGCGGCCAGATCGCCGAGGCGCACTCCATCTCGGCAGGCCTCGATTACCCCGGCGTCGGCCCCGAGCTCTCGTACCTGCGGGACTCGGGGCGCATCGAGCTCCTGCAGGCGACGGACGAGGAGGCGCTCCGCGCGTTCCAGTACCTCGCCCGCATGGAGGGCATCATCCCGGCGCTGGAGAGCGCACACGCCGTGGCCGCCGCGCGCGCCATGGCGCGCGAAATCGGGCCCGACGGCGTCCTCCTCCTCAACGTGTCCGGCCGCGGCGACAAGGACGTGGACCAGGCGCGCCGGCTTCTCGCCGCGACGGGCTCCGCGCCACCGAAGCGCGCCCGCCGCGCGGCGAGGAGGAGGCGGCGATGACGAGGCCAGCGAGGACGCCCGGCCCCGCCGCGACCGCCGAGGCCGCTGCGCCCGCCGATCGCATCCGCGCCGCCTTCGAGCGCTGCCGGGCCGCGGGCGAGGCGGCGCTCGTCACGTACGTCATGGGCGGCGACCCCGACGTGCCGACCTCGAAGGCGATGGCGCTCGCCTGCGCCGAGGCCGGCGCCGACCTCCTCGAGATCGGCGTCCCCTTCTCCGACCCCATCGCGGACGGGCCCACCATCCAGCACGCGGCGGAGCGCGCCCTCGCCTCCGGCACGAGCACGGCCGACGTCCTCGCCGTGGCCGCCGCGGTCCGCGCGCGATCCGACGTCCCCATCGCGCTCATGGGCTATCTCAACCCCATCCTCGCGCACGGCGTGGACCGCTTCGCGCGCGACTGCGAGCGCTCCGGCGTGGACGCGCTCATCGTCCCCGACCTCCTCCCCGAGGAGGCGGGAGAGATCGCGCCCGCCCTCGCGGCGCACGGCGTGCGCATGGTGTTCCTCCTCGCGCCCACCTCCGGCGAGGAGCGCATCGAGGCCGCGGCCCGGGCCGCGAGCGGCTTCCTCTACTTCGTCTCCGTGACCGGGGTGACCGGCGCGGCGAAGGCCGTCCCCTCCGAGATCGGCGAACGCGTCCGCGCCATCCGCGAGAGGAGCCCGGTGCCCGTCGTCATCGGCTTCGGCGTCTCGGCGCCGGCCGAGGCGAGGGCGCTCGGGAAGCTCGCCGACGGCGTGGTGGTCGGGAGCGCCATCGTGAAGCGCATCGCCCAGGGCGGGAGCCGCAGCGCCCGCGCGGCGCGCGTGGGACGCTTCGTGCGCTCCCTCAAGCGGGCGCTCCGCGATCCCCGTCGATGAGGCGAGGCTGTAGGGCCGCGGCCCTCCTCAGGCCATCCCGCCGGGCGGATGGACGACGTGCACGCCGTCCTCGCTCCGCAGCATGTGCGGGCGCGAGATCCAGCGGCAGCTCCGGCAGACGGTGCGGGCGCCGGTGGCGGTGACGCGCACCTCGAGCGCCCCGCCGCACAGCATGCAGCCGCCTTCGATCGAGAAGTCCCGCTTCCCGTCCGTCTCCAGGGCCTGTGTGCCCTCCAAGTGCTTCATGCCCTCCCAGGTAACACCGGGATCGGCATTGGCAAGTGGCCCACCCCCGGACGAGCAGGTGAGCGCAGGGTAGGTCCCCCGACTCTTCCGGGGCGTGGCCGCGCCGGGCCTCGCTCGCCTACCCGGCGATCGGCCGACCGATGGCGCCCGCGATCACGCGGACCTGGCGCATGAGGTCGTCGAACTCCGCGGGCGTGAGCGACTGGTGGCCGTCGGAGAGCGCCTTCTCCGGCTTCGGGTGGACCTCGACGATGATGCCGTCGGCGCCCGCCGCGATCCCGGCGCGCGCGATGGCCGGCACGTGGGCGCGCAGCCCGATGCCGTGGGAGGGATCGACGATGACCGGCAGGTGGGTGAGGGCCTTGAGGACGGGGACCGCGTTGATGTCGAGGGTGTTGCGGGTCATGGTCTCGAACGTCCGGATGCCGCGCTCGCAGAGGGCGACTCGGAAGTTCCCCTTCGAGACGATGTACTCCGCCGCCATGAGCCACTCGCGGATGGTGGCGGAGAGCCCGCGCTTGAGCAGCACCGGCTTGTCGACCGTGCCGACCTTCTCGAGGAGCGAGTAGTTCTGCATGTTGCGTGCGCCGATCTGGAGGACGTCCGCGTACTCCTGCACCATGGGCAGGGTCTCGGTGTCCTTCACCTCGGTGACGACCTTGAGGCCCGTCTGCTCCCGGGCGAGGGCGAGGAGCTTCAGGCCCTCCTCCTTCAGCCCCTGGAACTCGTAGGGGCTCGTCCGCGGCTTGAACGCCCCGCCGCGCAGGAAGGTGGCGCCGGACTTCTTCACGGCGTGCGCGGCCTCGAGGACCTGCTCCTTCGACTCGACCGAGCAGGGCCCGGCCATGACGGCGATCGCCTTCCCGCCGAGCGGGACGCCCCCCACGTCGATGACCGTGTCCTCCTCCTTCACCTCGCGGGACACGAGCTTGAACGGCTGGGAGACGCGCAGCGCCTCCGCGACGCCGGGCATCGTACCGAAGAGGTCCTCGGGGTCGAGGCCGGTCGTGTGCCCGATGACCGCGACCACCTTTCGCTCGGTTCCGGTGATGGGATGGGGCGTGAGCCCGAGGGCGCGGATCTTCTCCACGACCGCGTCGAACTCGGCGGGCGTGGCGTGGGGCTTCATGGCGATGAACATCGGAATTCTCTCCGGCAGCGAAGGAAGAGGGGCACGTTATCACAGGCGCTCTCCGCGATCCCCTGCGGGGCCGGCCTCCGGCCGGCACGGCGGACGTTCTCGCCGGGGCCCCCGCCGCCTGGCCGGTGCAGGCGCGCCGCCCCGCCGTTACGCACGGCGAGAGGAGCCTGCATGGACTTCGACGCCATCGTGATCGGCAGCGGGCAGGCGGCCGTTCCCCTCGCGACGCGGCTCGCCGCGCGCGGCAAGACGGTCCTCCTCGCGGAGCGCGGCCGGCTCGGCGGCACGTGCGTGAACACGGGCTGCACGCCGACGAAGACGCTCATCGCGAGCGCGCGCGCCGCGCACGTGGCGCGCACCGCGGCGCGCCTCGGCGTCCACGCCGGGCCGGTGCGCGTCGACTTCCCCGCCGTGGTCGCGAGGAAGGACGCCGTGGTGGAGCGCTGGCGCTCGGGCGTCGCGAAGCGCGTCGCGGACGCGGGCGAGAACCTCCGCATCGCGAAGGGCCACGCCCGCTTCGTCTCCGAGCGGACGGTCGAGGTCGCCGGCGAGCGGCACCGCGCTCCCGCCGTGGTGCTCGACGTGGGCGGCCGCGCCGCCGTGCCGTCCATCCCCGGGCTCGACCGGGTCCCCTGGCTCGACAACGGCCGGCTCATGGAGCTCCGCGAGCTGCCTCCGCGCCTCCTCGTCGTGGGCGGCGGGTACATCGGCTGCGAGCTCGCCCAGGCGTACCGGCGCTTCGGGTCGGAGGTGACCGTCGCCGACCCCGCTCCCCACCTCCTCGGGCACGAGGACGAGGAGGCGTCGAGCGCCCTCGAGGAGGTCTTTCGCGCCGAGGGGATCGAGCTCAGGCTCGGCGCGAAGATCGAGTCGGTCTCGGGCGGTCCGGGGAACGTGACGGTGGCGCTCGCGGGCGGCGGCTCCGTCTCGGGGACGCACCTCCTCGTCGCCACCGGGCGCCGGCCCAACACGGACGACCTCGGCTGCGACGCCGCGGGCGTGAAGCTCGACGGGCGCGGATTCGTCGTGGTCGACGACCACTACCAGACCAGCGCGGCCGGCGTGTACGCGGTCGGCGACGTCACGGGCGGACCGCAGTTCACGCACGTCGCCTGGGACGATCACCGGCTCCTCCTCGACGTCCTCGAGGGGAAGCCGACGCGCGGGCGCTCGGGCCGCGTCATCCCCTACACCGCGTACACGGACCCCCAGGTCGCCGGCGTCGGCATGACCGAGAGGGAGGCGAAGGCGGCGAACCTCCGCTACGAGGCGGCGACGATGCCCTTCGCCCGGATCGCCCGCGCCGGCGAGACCGACGAGACCGCGGGCGTCTTGAAAGTCATCATCGATCCGGACAGCGAGCGAATCGTGGGCGCGTCGATCGTGGGCGCCGAGGCGGGCGAGCTCATCCACGTCTTCGCGGCGCTCATGCAGGCCGGCGCGCCGGCGCGGGCCGTCGTGGACATGCAGTGCGTCCACCCGGCCTTCGCGGAGGGGCTCCAGCAGGTGCTGATGAAGCTCGAGCGCTACCGGCCGCGCTGACCCTACACCGCCCGGCCGATCGCCCCGGCGATCCCCCGCACCTGCTTCATGAGCTCCTCGAACTCCCTGGGCGTGAGCGACTGCTGGCCGTCGGAGAGCGCCTTGTCCGGGCGCGGGTGCACCTCGACGATGATGCCGTCCGCGCCGGCCGCGACGCCCGCGCGGGCCATGGCCGCGACGTGCGGGCGGAGCCCGATCCCGTGCGAGGGATCGACGATGACCGGAAGGTGCGTGAGCGCCTTCAGCACCGGGACGGCGTTCAGGTCGAGCGTGTTGCGGGTCATGGTCTCGAACGTGCGGATGCCGCGCTCGCACAGCGCCACCTGGTAGTTCCCGCGCGAGACGACGTACTCGGCGGCCATGAGCCACTCCCGGATGGTGGCGGAGGGTCCGCGCTTCAGGAGGACCGGCTTCCGCACGGTGCCGAGCTGCTTGAGGAGCGAGAAGTTCTGCATGTTTCGCGCGCCGATCTGGAGCATGTCGGCGTAGTCCGACACCATGGGCAACGTCTCGACGTCCATCACCTCGGTGACGACCTTGAGGCCGGTCTGCTCGCGCGCCAGGGCGAGGAGCTTCAGGCCCTCCTCCGCGAGGCCCTGGAACTCGTAGGGGCTCGTGCGCGGCTTGTACGCGCCGCCCCGGAGGAAGCGGGCCCCCGCCGCCTTCACCGCCTGCGCTGCCTCGAGGATCTGCTCCTTCGACTCGACCGAGCAGGGACCGGCCATGATGGTGAGCGCGTTCGCCCCGAGCTTCACGCCGCCGACGTCGATGACGGTGTCCTCCTCCTTCACCTCGCGCGAGACGAGCTTGAACGGCTGCGAGACGCGGATCGCGTCCGCCACACCGGGCATCGTCTCGAAGAGGCCCGGGTCGAGGCTGCCCTTGTTGCCGGTGATGCCGATGGCGACCCGCTGCGCCCCCGGAATGGTATGGGCGGCGAGCCCGAGGGCGCGGATCTTCTCGACGACGGCGTCGATGTCGGCCTGCGTGGCATGCGGCTTCATGACGACGAGCATCGAGGTCTCCGGACGCGCGTTCTGGGGACGGGCGCGAGGCCGTCCCGTGGGCAAGCGGGGGACCGAGGGCCGGGTGGACCGCCTCGAGACCCGATCGCAGCGCCTTCTTATCGCCAGACGGGGGTAGGCTCAAGCTGCGAGCCGGTCTTCAACGCGGCGCGGCACGGCTTCGAGGAACCATCCCGGGAACGCGGGACTCGCCTGGTCGCTTTTCCCCCCTGCCTCCGCATGCTCGCTCTCCCTATCTTCATGGGAGAGGAGGGCAGGGATGCAGGCGTGGAGAGCGGTTCGGCGGATGGCGCGAGACGTGGAGCGCCTCGTGTCCTCGTTCCAGATCCCGGGCGTGGAGAACGGGGTCGAGCGGCTCACCGACTTCGACGACTGCCCGCGGCCGGTCCTCCTCCTCCACGGCTGGTTCAGCGCGCGCCGGACGTTCGAGGTCCTCGAGCGGCGCCTGCGCCGGGACGGGTACGGCGTCTTCTCGTTCGACCTGGGCGGCCTCCGCGGCTCCTTCGCCGGCCGCGGCATCGACGACCTCGCGAACCTCGTGCGCACGAAGATCGAGCGGCTCTACGCGCGCTACCCGGCCCTCGGCCCGCTCACGATCGTCGGCCACTCGAAGGGCGGCCTCATCGCGGCGTACTACGTGAAGAAGCTCGGCGGATGGCGGCGGACGCGCGCGGTGGTGACGCTCGGCACGCCCTACCACGGAACGCCGCTCGCCTGGCTCGGGCTCACGCTCGCCCCGTTCACGCGGTCGATCATGCAGATGGCGCCCGGCTCCACGTTCCTGGCGCGGCTGCACGACGGCGCCTGGCCGGCCCAGGTCCGCCTCTCGTCGCTGTGGTCGCGCGACGACGGCGCCGCGCGCTACCCGAGCTGCCTCATCGACACCCACGGCCTCCCCCACCTCGCCAACGTCGAGGTGAGCTCCGACCACAGCGGGCTCCTCCTGCGCAAGAAGGTCTACGAGGCGGTGCTCCGGGAGCTGCGCACGGCCGAGGCGGAGGCGCCGCGCGTGCGCGGTCCCCTCACCGCCATGCGGGGCGGCAAGGCGAGGGCTGCCGCGGCCGGCGCAGCCGAGCCGGCGCCGCCCCCCGAGGCCGCTCGCCCCGCGGGCGACGACGACATCGACGTGGCCTAGATCGCTCGCCTAGACTCCCCCCGTGCGCGACCGCCGCTGGGACTTCCTCTACGACCGGCAGAAGGAGCCCGTGAAGGCGTACCTCCTCGAGCGGTTCGCCGAGGAGCTGGCGCGCGAGATCGAGGCCTGGCCCCCGCCCTTCGTGGAGTGGGTGAGCGAGGACCTCCGCCGCCGCTGGCAGGCGGGCGCCTCGGAGCGGCCGCGCGAGGACGTCGTCCGCTTCGCGCTCGAGCTCGCCCGCCTCGACCTCCTGCGCGAGTTCGAGGAGGTCGACCGCCGGCTCCGTGCGGAGGCGCACCGGACGAGGACGCCCGCCGAGGAGGCGGCCGTGCACCTGCTCGTCCGGCTCGTCACGGAGAAGTGCCTGGGCCTCAAGGAGCACGCCCACGGCGCCCGCATCCGGCGCGAGGACCTCGCGGAGATGCTGGGCCAGGTGGAGCGGCGGCTCTTCCGCGTGACGCTGGAATAGCGCGAGCGCGGGGGCAGCCGGACGAGGCTGCCCCGGCCGCCCGCTACTTCGGCACCTTCTCCCAGTCCGCCAGGAACTTCTTCAGCCCGACGTCCGTGAGCGGGTGCTTCGCGAGCTGCTCCACGACCGCGTACGGGATGGTCGCGACGTGGGCGCCGAGCTTGGCGGCCTCGAGCACGTGGATGGGATGGCGGACCGAGGCGACGAGCACCTTCGTGGCGAAGCCGTAGTTCCGGTAGATCTGGACGATGTCGGCGATGAGCGACATGCCGTCTTGCGAGACGTCGTCGAGCCGCCCCACGAACGGCGAGACGTAGGTCGCGCCCGCCTTCGCCGCGAGGAGCGCCTGGACGGCGGAGAAGCAGAGCGTGACGTTCGTCTTCACGCCCTCCTGCGAGAGGACCTTCACCGCCTTGAGGCCCTCCACGATGAGCGGCACCTTGATCACCACCTGGGGGCCGAACTTCGCGTAGTGGCGCGCCTCCCTCAGCATGCCCTCGGTCTCGGTGGCGGTGACCTCGGCCGAGATGGGGCCGGGCACGAGGGACACGATCTCCTTCAGCACCTCCGCGAAGGAGCGCCCCGTCTTCGCCACGAGCGACGGGTTCGTCGTCACGCCGTCGCAGACGCCCAGGGCCAGCGCCTTCTTGATCTCGCCCACGTCGGCGGTGTCGATGAAGAACTGCATGTCGGCCTCCCGGCGGGAAAGCCGGGTGCATAGCGCACCCGCGCGCGCCGCCGCAAGGGCAGCTCGCTTTATCGCGAGGCATGCCCGGATTTATCGGACCCCTGGGAAGTGCTATACCCGCGCCCACCGACATGGCCGGCTCCCGATCGAAAGCCCGCGTCGTGCGCCTCTCCCGCGGCCGCGGCCGCAGGGGGTCCGCGCCGCGCCGCTCCGAGGATCTCGCCGAGCGCGGCCGCACGGTGCTCTCCGCCGAGGCCGCCGCCATCGCCGCCGTGAAGCTCGACGGCAGCTTCTCCGAGGCGGTCCGCTGGATCCTGGACTGCAGGGGCCGCGTGGTCGTGACGGGCATGGGGAAGCCGGGGTTCGTGGCGCAGAAGATCTCCGCCACCCTCGCCTCCACCGGAACGCCGTCGCTCTACGTCCACCCCGCCGAGGCGGCCCACGGCGACCTGGGCCGCATCGCCAAGGACGACGTCGTCATCGCGCTCTCCAACTCCGGCGAGACGGAGGAGATCCTCCGGCTCCTCCCGGCGCTCAAGAAGATCGGCGCGCGCATCATCGCCGTGACGAAGGACCGCGCCAACCCGCTCGCGCGCGGCGCCGACCTCGTCGTGGCGTTCGGCAACGTCGAGGAGGCCTGCCCCATGGGCCTCGCCCCGACCGCCTCCACCGCGGTGCTCCTCGCCGTGGGCGACGCGCTCGCCATGACCGTGCTCGCCATCCGGCCCTTCGATCGCGAGGAGTACGCGCTCTTCCACCCCGGCGGGAAGCTCGGGCGCGGGCTCATGAAGGTCCGCGAGCTCATGCGCCAGACCGAGGCGAACCCCGTGGTCCGCGAGGACCAGCCCCTCTCCGCCGCGGTGGCCGTCATGACCGAGACGCCCGGCCGGCCCGGCGCGGCGAGCGTCGTCGACGCGGCCGGCAAGCTCGTGGGCATCTTCACCGACGGCGATCTGCGCAGGCTCGTGGAGCACGGCGAGACGGACTTCGCGCGCCCCGTCTCGACGGCCATGGGCCGGAATCCCCGCACGGTGCGGCCGGACGCGCTCGTGGTGGACGCCGCGCGCATCCTCCGCCAGGCGCGCATCGACCAGGTGCCGGTCGTCGACGAGGAGGGGCGGCCGATCGGCCTCCTCGACGTGCAGGACCTCCTCGCGGCCAAGGTCATCTAGCCGCCCATGAGCCCGCGCCACACGCTGCGGCGACCCGACCGGCCCGTGCGCGCCGGTCCCGGGGCGCGGCGGGGACCGCCGGCCCCGACGCCCGGCCAGGAGGCGAGCCTGCGGCGCGACGTCGTCGAGACCTGCCGGCGCCTCCACGACCGCGACCTCATCGGCGCGGCCGAGGGCAACGTCTCGGTCCGGCTCGGCGGCGGGCGCTTTCTCGTGACGCCCTCGGGCGCGAACAAGGCGCGGCTCTCCCCGGCGGACCTCGTCGTCGTCGGCGCCGACGGCCAGGTGCGCGGCGGAGCGGGGCGAGCCTCGACCGAGCTCCGCATGCACCTCGCGGTCTACGCGGCCCGGCCCGACGCCGGCGCCGTGGTCCACGCGCACCCCGTGACCGCGGTGGCGTTCACGGTCGCGGGCTTTCCGCCGCCGAACGACCTCGTCCCCGAGGCGGCGGTGACGCTGGGTGAGATCGCAGTCGCCCCCTTCGCCACGCCCGGCACGGACGAGGTGCCCGCCTCGCTCGCGCCGTTCCTCGCGAGGCACGACGTCCTCCTCCTCGAGCGGCACGGCGCGCTCGCGATGGGCCGGACGCTCGCGGAGGCCTTCGACCGGATGGAGACGCTCGAGCGGGTCGCGCGCGTCGCGCTGGCGGCGCGTCTCCTGGGGCGCTGCGAGCCGCTCCCCTCCGCCGCGGTCGAGAGGGTCCTCGCCGCGGCAGGGCGGCCGCCGCGCCGCTAGCCGTTCCGGCTCCGCGCGCTCCGGAAGCCGCCCTCAGCCGGCGGGATAGAGGCCCACCGGGGCGGACCCGTCCGCCGGGGTGGCCGCGAGGAGCTCCGCCACCGTCCGGCCGGTCCCGGGCACGATCCGCCCCGCGCCGAGCTCGGCGAGGGGCGCGAGGACGAAGCGGCGCGAGGCCATCTCCGGGTGGGGCACGACGAGCCCCGGCCGCCGGATCACCTCGTCGCCGAAGAGGAGCAGATCGAGATCGAGCGTGCGCGCCGCCCATCGCGCGCCGCCGCGCCTCCGCCCCGCCGCGCCCTCGATGCGCAGGAGCGCGTCGAGGAGGGCCTCCGGCGGCGCGCCCGCCTCGACCTCGAGCACCGCGTTCAGATAGCGCGGCTGCGGGGGGCCGAGGGGCGGGGTGTCCCAGACTCGAGAGGCGCGCAGGAGCGCGAGGCGCGGCTCCGCGCGGAGCCCCCGCGCCGCGCGGACGAGGCTCGCCCAGCGATCGCCGAGGTTGGAGCCGACGCCGACGTAGGCGCGCATCGGCGACGGTGTAACGCTCCGGGCGCCCGGGCGCCAGAAGCGCCCGGGCCCCGGGCCCACCCTCCCTCCGACGGCCGCGCCCCCCGATCACGCCGACTGCGCGACTGCCGTTTCCGTCCCCACCGATTCCGACGCGGCCTCGGTCTTGAGGTGCGCGATGATCCCGACCGCCACCGCCGCGATGAGCACGTTCTTGATGCAGTACTGCCCCTCCATCGTCGGCAGGAGGAAGCCCTTCCACGACACCGAGGGCAGGAACACGAGCGGCCCGCTCGTCATGACGAGGTGCGGGACCACCATGGCGAGCGCGAGCTTCTCGAGCTTGGGCACGGCGAAGGCGATCCCGATGGCCACCTCGAAGAGGCCGAGGAAGATGATGAAGTTCTCGAACGAGATGAACGGCAGCGTGCGCTCCAGGAGCTGGCGCACGAGCGGGTTCGCCGGGCTCGCGTCGACGAGCTTGAGCGCTCCGAACCACGTGTAGACGATGAGGATGGCCGCGCGTGCCAGCGGTACGTCGATGCGGCGGAACCACGGAACGATGACGCGATCGACCTTCGAAGGCATGAGTGTGATCCTCCCTGTCGGGTGGTGCCGGCCGCGGCACACCTCCGCCCCACGGCTGCACGGGCAGTACCAGCGCGGCGCGCGCGGCGGCGGGCGGCGGCGCCTCGCGTACCGCGGCAAATCGACTCAGGCAATGGGGGAGCCGGGCGGACCGCGACCGCGTCGCAGCGTGTTTCGGCGTTCAATATCCATTGGGGCAAGCGTTCAATTCCAGGACGGAAGGTCGATTGACGCTCTTGGTCAATTCGCGTCCGTGGACCTTCCGACCGGATCGCCGCCCGTCGCGGTACCCGCATCGCCGGAACGTTGGGTCCGGGTCGCTCACCGGGCCGATTGCGATCGCGTCTCGACGCCGGGAGGCGGCGGGCGGCTAGACCACCGGATTCCGCAGCACGCCGATCCCGGAGATCTCGACCTCGACCCAGTCGCCGCGCTGCATCGCGCCCACGCCCTCGGGCGTGCCCGTCGCGACGAGGTCGCCCGGGAGGAGCGTCATCACGCTCGAGATGAAGGAGAGGAGCGCGAAGGGATCGTGCACCATGTCCCGCGTGGTGCCTCGCTGCCTCTCGGCGCCGTTGACGCGGCAGACCACCGAGACGTCCATGGGATCGAGGTCGGTCACCACCACCGGGCCGGCGGGGCAGAAGGTGTCGAAGCCCTTCGCGCGCGTGAACTGCTTCTCCTCGCGCTGGAGGTCTCGCGCGGTCACGTCGTTCAGGCACGTGTACCCGAAGACCGCGAACCGCGCCTCGGCGGCCGTGGCGCGGGTGAGCGTCCGGCCCAGGACGACGCCGAGCTCGGCCTCGTGGTGAACCTCCTTCGACTGCTCGGGGTAGCGGATCGCCTCCTGCGGCCCCACCACCGAGGTCGAGGGCTTCATGAAGATGAGGGGGACCTTGGGCACCTCGTTCCCGAGCTCCTTCGCGTGGGCGCGATAGTTCCGGCCGATGCAGACGACCTTCGACGGCTGCACCGGCGCGAGGAGCTGGACGTCGGCGAGCGGGATGGGCTTCCCCTCGGGGAGCCCGCCCGCCCACGGTGCGGCGGTGAGGGTGCGGACCTGCGTTCCCTCGACGAGGCCGTAGGACTCGCGGCCCGACAGGCGGAAGCGGCAGGTCCTCATCGCGCGGTCCTCAGGCCGAGCACGTCGGCCATCTCGTACAGGCCGGGGGGCTTTCCGCCGATCCACTGCGCCGCGCGCACCGCGCCGCGGGCGAACTGCTCGCGGGAGGTGGCGCGGTGGGTGAGCTCGAGGCGCTCGCCCTCGCCGAAGAAGTAGACGGTGTGCTCGCCCACCGCGTCGCCGCCGCGCAGCGCCTGCACGCCGATCTGCCAGGGCGGACGCTCGCCCAGGATGCCGTGGCGCGCGAAGGCGAGCGCGTCCTTGGGATCGCGGCCGAGCGCCTGGGCCGCCACCTCGCCGAGCTTCACGGCAGTGCCGGAGGGAGCGTCGCGCTTCTTCTTGTGGTGGATCTCCGCGATCTCGACGTCGTAGCCCTCGCCGAGCACCTTCGCCGCCTGGCGGACGAGCTCGAACAGGACCGTCACGCCCACGCTCATGTTGGGCGCGAGGACGATCGGGATCCGCTTCGCCGCGGCGGCGACGCGCGCCTTCGCCTCCGGGGTGAAGCCGGTCGAGCCGATGACGATGGGGACGCCCTTCTCCGCGCAGATCTCGGCGTGCGCCGCGGACGCCTCGTGGCTCGTGAAGTCCACGACGACACCCGTGCCGGCGAGGGCCTTCGCGAGCCCGTCCGCCACCAGGACGCCGATGGGTCCGATCCCGGCGAGCGCGCCCGCGTCCTGGCCGATCTGCGGCGCGCCCGCCCGCTCCACCGCGCCGGTGAGCGCCATCCCCTCCGTCGACCGCACGAGCCGGACGATCTGCGTTCCCATCCGGCCGGCGGCGCCGGTCACGACGACGTTGGTCATGGGGTCCTTCTCTCCAAGCGGCCTACGCGGCCTTGAGGAGGCCGAACCGCACCATGGCGTCCTTGATCTTCGCGAGGTTCGCGTCGGACACTTGCGCGAGCGGCAGGCGCAGCTCGCCGGTGGCCTTCCCGAGGAGGGCCACCGCCGCCTTCACCGGACCGGGGTTCGTCTCCACGAACATCATCCGGTTCAGCTCCGCCATGGCGACCTGCTTCTCGAGCGCCTTCGCCAGATCGGCCTTGCGGGCCGCCACGACGAGCTCCTTCATGGCGCGCGGCGCGACGTTGCCGACGACCGAGATGACGCCGTTCCCGCCGCAGGCGATGTAGGGGAGGACCGTGAAGTCGTCGCCCGACAGGTAGGCGATGGCGTTCTTCCCGACCTTCTCCACGAGCTGGACCTGCCGGTCCATGTTCGCGGTCGCCTCCTTGATGCCCGCGATGGCTCCGGCCTTGGCGAGCCGGGCGACGGTCTCGGGCCCCATGTCCACCGAGGTGCGGCTCGGCACGTTGTAGGCCACGACGGGGAAGCGCGTCGCCTCCCAGATGGCCATGTAGTGCCGGTAGAGCCCCTCGGGCGTGGGCTTGTTGTAGTAGGGCGTCACGACGAGCGCGGCGTCGGCCCGGAGCTCCTTCGCCATCTTCACGGACTCGATGGCCTCGTGCGTCGCGTTGGAGCCGGCGCCGGCGATGACGACGGCCCGCCCCCGCGCCGCCTCGAGGGTGGTGCGGATGACGTCGGCGCGCTCCTTCGCGGTGAGCGTCGCCCCCTCGCCCGTGGTCCCGCACGGCACGAGGCCGTCGGTCCCCTCGAAGACCTGCCACTCCACGAGCTCCCGGAGCGAGCGCAGGTCCACCGCCCCGTCCTTCATGGGCGTCACGATCGCCACCATCGAGCCTTCGAGTCGCGCCATGTCCGGCTCCCGATCGGAAGAGGTGTGAACTCTAACCTAACCGCGGCGAGACGGGGTATCGCGACGTGGTCGCGCCGCCCACCGCCTCCCCGCGGACGAGGTCGGCGTAGGTCTCCCGCCGGCGCGCCAGGACGGCCTCGTCCCCGTCCACCAGCACCTCGGCCGCGCGGGGACGGGCGTTGTAGTTCGAGGACATGGCGAACCCGTAGGCCCCCGCCGAGCGCACGGCGAGGAGGTCCCCGGGCCGCGGCTCGGGCATCCGCCGGCCCTTCGCGAGGAAGTCCGACGACTCGCACACCGGGCCGACCACGTCGCCCACGATCACCCGCTCGCCCCGGCGGGGCGCGTTCACCGGCTCGATCTCGTGGTGTGCGTCGTAGAAGCTGGGCCGGACGAGGTCGTTCATGGCCGCGTCCACCACGACGAACGTCTTCCGTCCGCTGCGCTTCACGTAGAGCACCCTCGTGAGGAGGATGCCGGCGTTCCCCACGAGCACGCGCCCCGGCTCGAGCAGCACCTCGCCCGGGAACCTCGCGAGCGCCTTCCGGATGGCGGCGCCGTACTCGTCGGGATGGGGCGGCGCCTCGTCCTTGTAGGTGATGCCGAGGCCGCCCCCGACGTCGAGGTGCGAGACGCGGATGCCCGCCTCCGCGAGGTCCCTGGAGAGCGCCAGGATCCGGGCGAGGGCGTCGAGGAACGGGCGCAGCGTGGTGATCTGCGATCCGATGTGGCAGGCGATGCCCCTCACGTCGAGGGCCGGATCCTTCGCGGCGAGCGCGTAGAGCCGGCGCGCCTCGCCCACGGAGACGCCGAACTTGTTCTCGCGCAGGCCGGTGGAGATGTACGGGTGCGTCCGGGGATCGACGTCGGGGTTCACGCGGAGCGCGATGGGCGCCCGCACCCCGAGCCGCCGCGCCACGGCCGAGATCCGCTCGAGCTCCGGCGCGCTCTCGACGTTGAGCACGCGCACCCGCGCCTGGAGGGCGAAGCGGATCTCGTCGTCGCGCTTGCCCACCCCCGAGAAGACCACCTTGCTCGGGTCGCCCCCCGCCTTCATCACGCGGTAGAGCTCGCCGCCCGAGACGATGTCGAAGCCGGAGCCGAGCCGCGCGAACAGGGAGAGGATGGACAGGTTCGAGTTCGCCTTCACCGCGTAGCACACGACGTGGCGGATGCCCGCGAGCGAGCGGTGGAGGACCTTCCAGTGCCGCGTGAGCGTGGCCGTCGAGTAGACGTAGAGTGGCGTGCCGTGCCGCTCGGCGAGCCGCTCGAGCGGGATCTTCTCGGCGAAGAGGACGCCGCGCTTGCGCTGGAAGTGGTTCACGGCTTCGGCGTCGCGGGCTGGGTCGCGCTCGGGGTCGGGGTCGCGGTCGAGCTCGGGGTCGAGGCCGGCCCCTCGGGCCGGTCCGGCTCCGGCGGCCTGGGCGGCGCCTTCACGCCGCAGGCGGCGAGGAGCGCCGCGAGGAGGACCGCGCGGATCACCGGCGCCTCCCGAGCGCCTTCTCCCACCGGGCGATCTGCCTCGCCACCTGCTTCGGCCCCGGCCCGCCCGGCAGCTCCCGCCGCGCGAGGCTCCGCCGCGCGTCGAAGGCGCGGAGCACGTTCCGCTCGAACCTCGGGTGGAAGGTCTTCCACTCGGCGACCGTGAGCCGCGCGAGCGGCCTCCCCGCGGCGGTCGCGAACGCCGCTGCCTTCCCCACCGCCTCGTGCGCCTCGCGGAAGGGCACGCCCCGCTCGACGAGGTACTCGGCCGCGTCGGTGGCGAGGGCCTCGCCGGATCCCAGCGCCTCCTCCATCCGGTCGGCGTGGAAGGTCGCGCTCTCGATGGCGCCGGCGACGGCGTCGGCGGTGAGGGCGAGCGCGTCCACGGCGCCGAGGAGCGGCCGCTTGTCCTCCTGGAGATCCCGGTTGTACGAGAGCGGCAGGCCCTTCACCACCGCGAGCAGCGCCACGAGGTCGCCGATGGCGCGCCCGGCCCGTCCGCGCGCCAGCTCGCCCACGTCCGGGTTCCTCTTCTGCGGCATGAGCGAGGAGCCCGTGGCGAAGGCGTCGGCGAGCGTCATGAAGCCGAACTCCTTCGTGGTCCAGAGCACGATCTCCTCGCCCAGCCGGGAGAGGTGCACCGCGGCGAGGGCGCAGGCGAAGAGGAGCTCGAGGGCGCTGTCCCGGTCGGAGACCGCGTCGAGCGAGTTCTGCGTCACGCCGTCGAGGCCGAGCGCGCGCGCCGCCGCCTCGCGGTCGATGCGGAGGGTGGTCCCCGCGAGCGCGCCCGAGCCCAGGGGCGAGAGCGCGGCGCGGCGGCGGACGTCGGCGAGCCGGTCGCGATCGCGCCCGAGCGCCTCGACGTGCGCGAGGAGGTGGTGCGCGAGCGAGACGGGCTGCGCGCGCTGGAGGTGGGTGTAGCCGGGCAGGAGGGTCCGCTGGTGCTCCCGGGCGCGGCGCACGAGCGAGGACATGAGGCCGACCAGGGCGGCGTCGGCGCGGCCGCAGGCCGACACCACGAAGAGCCGCTCGTCCAGCGCCACCTGATCGTTCCGGCTCCGCCCGGCGTGGAGGTAGCCCGCGTCCTTCCCCACGAGCTCGCCGAGCCGGCGCTCGACGTGGGTGTGCACGTCCTCGAGGGACGGGTCGAAGCGGATCTCGCCGCGCTCGAACTCTCCCTTCACCTGGTGGAGCGCCCTGGCGATGCGGCGGGCGGCGGCCCTGGGCACGATGCCGCGCCCGGCCAGCATGGCGACGTGGGCCTGGCTGCCGCGGATGTCCTCCGCGTACAGCGCCGCGTCGTCCTGTATCGAGACGGACAGCGCCACGAGCCGGGGATCCGCCTCCCCGGCGAGCGCCGCCCGCGAGACCGGCTTCGCCTTCCCTCTCGCGCTCATGGGAGCCGCGGACGTTACCACGCGACCGCGTGGCCCGGAACCCGGAATCCCTCGCGAAGCCGCAGGCTCACACCGGACGAGGAGGAGATCGAGCCATGGCGAGCGAGGCGAGCGAGCTGGTCGTCACCCTTCCCGGCGGGAAGCGGGTCGACGCCGCCGTCGGGAAGCACGTCGTGCGGACCGACCAGCCCGTCGCGAACGGCGGCGAGGACACCGCCCCCGCGCCCTTCACCCTCTTCCTGGCCGCCATCGGCACCTGCGCCGGCATCTACGTCGCCGGCTTCTGCCAGAAGCGCGGCCTTCCCACCGACGGGATCCGCATCGAGCAGCGGAGCCACTTCCATCCGCAGACCGGGGATCTGGTGCGGGTGGAGCTCGACGTCCTGGTCCCGCCCTCCTTCCCGGAGAAGTACCGGGACGCCCTCGTGCGCGTGGCGGAGCAGTGCGCCGTGAAGAAGGCGATCCAGGCGCAGCCCGTCTTCGAGGTGAAGACGGTCGTCGCCCCGCAGTGACCTCGCGGCCGGCTAGAACTTCGCGGCGAGGCCGAAGGCGAGGAAGTGGGCGCGCGACGGGGACGCCAGGGTCCCGTCGGGCGCGGTGTACTTGAAGCCGCTCAGGGGCTGGAGCACGCCCCACTGGCCGTAGGCCTGGAACCCGTCACCGGACGTGTACGTGAGGACCGCGTCGCCCTCGATGCCGAGCGGCGCGTGGCCCTTGTTGGTGAGGCCGATGGCCGGCGTGCCGTCCCCGACGGCGCTCGGCGTGGACTGGCTGTAGAGCGCCTGCGAGTAGATGGCCGAGAGGTCGAGCCGCAGGCCCGGCAGGATGTCCCAGCGGAGCTTCGGCTTCACGTAGAAGGCGTCCGTCACCTGGCCGAGGATGTGCCGGAAGAGCACGAGGTCCACGCGGTAGGCCGGGTTGAAGCGGAAGTTCCGGATGGAGCGGTCCCTGTTCCGGATCCACTGCGGGCCCTCGAGCGAGCCGTAGGGAGGCTCCGCGGTCGTGCTGGTGGCGTTCCCGCGGCGCGAGGGGATGTTCCCGAAGCCCGGCGCGTCGTCGCCGCTCGCGGCGCCGACCTCCGCGCCGAGGGTCACCTTGTTCGGCGAGACCTGGTACTCGGTGAGGAGCGCGCCGCCCCATTGCCGGAGCAGGATCTTGCCCGTCGCCTCGGCCGAGGCAGGGTCGTTCGCGGCGTTCGCGATCGATCCGTAGATGGCGGCGATCTCGGCCTCCACGCGCAGGCGCGCGGTGAGCCAGCGGAACCAGAAGTCCCCGATGTGCGCATAGGCCGAGCGGTGGACGGCGGTGTTGACCTCGCCGCACGTGGGCGGCGCGCCGGTGACGGGATCCGGCGCGGTGCAATCGATGCCCGTGTCGTTGAAGGACGGAAAGAACCAGCGCTGCGTCCGGTAGTTGTAGTAGAGGCCGAAGTTCACCGAGGACTGGTTCCGCTCGAGCTTCCGCCGGATCTCGTCCTCCGTGTCGAGCTTCGCGATCTTGAGCGCGAAGGTGCGGCCGTCGTCGCCTGACTCGGCGTCGAAGGGCTGGCCGACGCCGGGGTTGGGCCGGGCGAAGACCCCCTCGCCCGCGCGCGGGTCGCGGTAGAGGGGGCCCTCGTTGTCGAAGTCGATCATCGGCACGAAGGTGAGCCGGCCGATGGGAGTCGAGACGGCCGGCAGCGCGAACTGGATGCGATCGACGGTGTCGCCGAAGTCGTCGTCGATGCCGCCGCCGGCGTTCGCGAGGATGCCCATGCCCCACTCGGACGGCATGCGGCCGAAGCCGAGGAGGCCGACGGGCGTCTGCACCTCGGCCCAGGCCCGCTTGGCCGAGATGGCGGGGCGGTCCGTCCGCGGATCGTTCGTCGAGACCACGCGCGAGCTGCCGTAGAACGGCACGGGGTACGGGCTGTTGGGATCGTCGTAGAGCGCGGAGTTCGAGGAGCCGAGGACGTAGTTGTCGAAGAAGTCGATCTGCGACTTCACGCGGACGTGCTCGGAGACGTTGAGCGTGGGCTCGAGGCGGAAGCGCATGTTCGCCGTGTTGAGCGAGTCGCGGCTCCCCGGGTTCTGGAGCGGGACGGGGAAGAGGAAGTGGCCGGAGGCGTCGGGCTTCCCCGTGAGCGACAGGTTCACCATGAGCTGCCCGCGCACGCGCATGTAGCCGTCGAGCTGCAGGAACTCGAGCTTGGGGCCCTCGGCCACCGTCCCGAGGAACGCCGCCGCGGACTGGGCGTCCTGGATCTCGGCGCGGACCTCGTTGCGGATGTCCTCCTTCGCCTTCTCCACCTCCTTCTGGATGGCGGCCTTCGTCTTCGCGTCCACGTCTGGGTCGGGCTTCTTTTCCTCCTGGGCGCCGAGGGCCGGCGCGGCGAGGAGGAGCGCCGCGATCGCGGCGAGGAGGCGGGACATGCGGTGACCCCTTCCAGGAGGAATGAACGGGGGCTGATACGACACCAGGTGTCGCGGGGGGTCAAGCGCAGGTTCGCACGGCTCCCCCGGATCCGAGCCCGCGTCCGCGTCCGTGCCCGCGCCAGCGTCCGGAGGTCGGGCCGCCCAGCTCGCCGGCGCGACGCTCTACTTCCCGTCCCCCGCCTGCTTCAGCTCGACGAGCACGCCCCGGCTTCCCTTCGGGTGCACGAACGCGACCTTCGAGCCGCCCGCGCCGGGCCGCGGCTTCTCGTCGAGGAGCGGAGCGCCGCGGGCCTTGAGCGCGGCCATGGCCTTCTCGACGTCGGGGACCTCGAGGCACACGTGGTGGAGCCCCTCGCCGCGCTTCTCGATGGCCTTGGCCATGGGGCTGTCGGGCCCCGACGGCGAGACGAGCTCGATGCGTCCGCGCCCGTGGCCGAAGATGGCGACGCGCACCTTCTCCGTCGGCACCTCCTCGATCTCGGCGAGCTCGAGGCCGTAGACGTCGCGGTAGAGCTTCACCGCCGCGTCGAGATCGGCGACGAGGATGGCGACGTGGTCCAGACCGTTCATGAGCGGCTCCCTCGCAGGGCTACGGGTCACGGGCTTCAGGCTACAGGGTGTTGGCTTCCGGCTTTTCCAATCCGAGACGAGCAGCTCCTGCAGCCCGTAGCCTGGAGCCTGCCTCTCGTCACTTCCCTCGCGTCTCCACCCCGACGACCTTGAGCGCGCCGAGGAGGCCGACGGTGTCCACCTGCGTCCCGCCGCCGAGCGCGACGTGCGTGGCATCGGCCACCGGCTGGCCGAACGTCGGATCCATGGCGATCCACTCGCCGCCGCTGCGGACCTCGGCCCAGGCGTGCCAGTAGAGGGCGTCCTTGCCGTCGTCGTAGCGCGCGTAGACGAGCCCGTGGACGCCGCGGGCGGGGATGCCGAGCGCCCTCGCCAGCGCCACGAGGAGCACGGCGTGCTCGGTGCAGTCGCCCTTGCCCGCCTGGAGGACCTCGCTGGCGCGGTCGTGGCTCGCGCCGTACGCCTTCTCCAGCGTCCGGTACACGTGATCGGAGAGCCGGCGCGCCGCCTCGTACGTGCCCCTCGCGTCCCCCGCCACGTCGAGCGCGAGCTTCTTGATCTCCGGCGCGTCCGCGTTCGCCTGGGGCGTCGAGGCGAGGTCCTCGGTCGAGGCCCCCTGCGCCGCCTTCGCCAGCGGGGTGTCCTTCGCCGGATCCGCCGCGGCCGGCCTGCGCGCCATGACGGTGAGGAGCGTCGTGCCGCCGGGCCCGCGCTCGAAGCGCTGGCGCGCGTCGCTCTTCTGGAACGAGGGCGGCAGGCCCTCGAGGCGGTAGACGATGGTCCTCGGCACCTCGCGAGGCAGCGGGCCGGGCACCGGCACGCGGGCGAGCGCGAAGAGGTCGATGACGTCGAGCCGCTTCGCCGTCTCCTCCGTCTCGGGGCGGGCCACGATGGCCTCGCCCAGGCGGATCTCCACGATGCGGCCGTCGTCGGCGACGCGGTACTCGGCCGCCATGCGGTCGCCCGCCTCGGACTCGGCCACGACCGAGATCTCCTCCTCGACCCCCGCGCCGGCCACGCGGTCGCGCCGCAGGAAGGCGTCCTTCACCTCGCGGACCCGGAGCTTCTCGAGGTCGAGCTGGCCGCCCGTCACGGTGGTGCGGCGCGCGGCCGCGAGGCGCACCCCGTCGGCGAGGTCGGCGGTGTCCCGCACGCCCTCGACGATGCGCTCCTCGCGCGCGCCGCCCGACTCGAGCGTCGCCTTGCACGTGGTGCGTTCGCAGGTCCCGCTCACCACGCGCTCGCCGCCGTCCCCGGACCACGACGACCGGAACGAGAGGAGCCTCCCGCCCGGCCTGGGCTCGTAGACGCGCTCCTCCTCCTGGCGCCGCTCGACCTCGTTCCCGCCCACGGTCGCCCGGATGAGCGTGGCGCTCCGGCCCACGAAGACGTCCCTGCCGTCCTTGATCTCGCGCGAGAGCTGGGCGCGGGACCAGCCCGCCTTCTTGCCCATGAGGTAGAGGCCGAACCACTCGGGCCCCTCCGGCCGGTCCACCGTGAGGATGTCCACCGATCCGGGCCCGGAGGCCAGCGCGGCCTGCGGCACCTTGTGGCGCGGCTGCGGGAGCGGCTTCTGCTCGGGGCAGGCGGCGAGGAGGAGGACCGGGAGGAGCGGGGCGAGGCGTCTCATGGCTTCGGTCGTGGTTCTACCAAAAACTCGCCTTCGGGGCGGGGCGGGCGAAGAATCCCGGCGTGGGCGCCCTCTGGACGTTGCTCGTCACGGCGGCGTTGGTCGCGGCTGCGGCGAACGGCCGGATGGCGGAGCTCACCCGCGCGGCGGCCGAGTCGGCCGCGAGCGCGGTGACGCTCGCCCTCGGCCTCACGGGCGTGATGGCGCTCTGGCTCGGCCTCATGCGGGTGGCGGAGGAGGCGGGGCTCGTCCGCGACCTCGCCCGCGCCGCCCGGCCGCTCATGACCCGGCTCTTCCCGGACGTGCCGGCGGACCACCCGGCCGTGGGGGCCATGATCATGAACGTCTCGGCGAACATGCTCGGCCTCGCCAACGCGGCGACGCCGTTCGGCATCCGGGCCATGCAGGAGCTCGAGAGCCTGAACCCCCGGCCCGGCGTCGCGACCGACGCGCAGGCGCTCTTCTGCGCCCTCAACACCGCCTCGGTGCAGCTCATTCCCGCCACGGTGATCGCGCTGCGCACGGCGGCAGGGTCGCGAGCGCCCGGCGAGATCATCGGCGCGACCCTTCTCGCATCGGCCTGCGCCGCCACCGCCGCGGTCGTCGCCGCGAAGCTCCTGCGGCGCTTCTTCCCGGCCCCGCCCCCCGCGCCCGCGGAGCCGTCCTGATGCTCCGCGCCGTCCTCGACGCCGTCTCTGCCTGGGCGATCCCGGTCCTCGTCGCCGGGATCCCGCTCTTCGCGCTCGCACGGCGCGTGAAGGTGTACCCCGCCTTCGTCGAGGGCGCGAAGCAGGGGTTCGAGACCGCCGTCCGGGTCATCCCCCCGCTCGTCGCCATCCTCGTCGCGCTCGGGATGCTGCGCGCCTCCGGCGCCATGGACGCCCTCACGCGGGCCCTCGCGCCCCTGCTCGGCCCGCTCGGCGTGCCGGCGAGCGTCGTGCCCATGTTCGTCGTCCGCCCGCTCTCCGGCGGCGGGGCCCTCGGCGTCGTGGGCGACGTGCTCCGCTCGGAGGGGCCGGACTCCTACGCGGGCCGGCTCGTCTCCGTGATGCAGGGCTCGACGGAGACGACCTTCTACGTCCTCGCGGTCTACATGGGGGCGGTGGGGATCTCCCGCTACCGCCACGCCCTTCCGGCGGCGCTCGCCGCGGACCTGGCCGGCTTCGCGGCCGCGATCGCGGTGGTGCGGCTCGTGTTCGGCCCCTGAGGGCCCCGCCCGGGCCCCTGCCCGAGGGCGCGGTCCTAGACGACGTACTCCTTCACGATGCCGGCCGCCCGGCGCGAGACCTCGCCCACGGCGTGCGCCGCGGCGTTGGTCGAGGCGAGCCGCGCCATGGAGTCGTCCATCATCTTCGAGAGGTCGTTCACCGCCGCGAAGATCTGCACGATGCCCGCGTTCTGCTGGGTCACCGCCGCGGCGATCTGGCGCGCCGCGCTGAAGTTCTCCTTCACGATGCCGGACAGCTCCCGGAGGCTGTCGCCCGAGGACTTCACCTGCACGAGCCCGTTCTCGATGCGCTGGGACCCGGACTGCGTCATGGAGACCGCGTCGCGGATGGCGCCGCCGATGTCGCTCAGGATCTCGCGCACGCGGTCCGTCGCCTGGATGGACTGATCGGCGAGGCTGCGGATCTCGCGCGCCACCACGCCGAAGCCCTTGCCGTGCTCCCCGGAGCGCGCCGCCTCGATGGCCGCGTTGAGGGCGAGCATGTTCGAGCGGTCGGCGAGGTCCTTCACGGTGTTGGTGATGCCCGCGATCTGCTCCGCGCGCTCGCCGAGCTGGTTGATGCGCGCCGAGATCTGCTGCACCCCGTCGCGGATCTCGGCGAGGCCGGTGAGGCTCTGCTCCACCGCGGCCTCGCCGGACCTGGACACCTGCTCCGCCCGGCCCATGGCCTCGAGCACCGAGGACGCCTTCTGCTCGGTGAGCGAGGAGGTCTGCTTGATCTCCTGCGCCGTGGTCTGCGTCTGCTGCAGCGCCGCCGCCTGGCGCGAGAGGGTCTTCCCCTGCTCGTCGTTCGAGGTCTTGAGCGCCACGACGGAGCTGTCGAGCCCCTGCGACGTCATCTGGAGGTTCGCCAGCGCGGCCCGCAGCTTCTCGACCATGTCGGCGAAGGCCGTGGAGAGCTGCCCGATCTCGTCCGGCGACGAGACGGAGAGGTTCTGGCGGAGGTCGCCCACCTTCACCACGGCGTGCGCGGCCGCCGTGAGCTCGTGGATGGGCCGCAGGATCCTGCGCGTGACGAGCGTGGCGCCCACGCCGAAGAGCAGGATCGTGAACCCGATGCCGGCCAGGACGAACAGGAACCCCTGTCGCATGTTCTCCGCGAGCGAGCGCGTCGTGTAGTAGAGCTTGAGGGAGCCGACCGGGCGTCCGTCCGCGTCCTTGAACTGCCGCACGTAGCGGACCAGGCTGGAGTCGTCGGGCTCCTGCCGCGGCTGGGCGCTCTCCGTCATGAGCTTCCCGCGGTCGTCGTAGAAGGCGGCGAAGGCGATCTCGGGATCCTTCATCGCCTCCCGCGTCATGACGTCCAGCTCGCGCAGGTTGTAGGTGGCGACGAACGCCTTCCCGACCTGCTCCATGAAGCTCGCCATCGCCTCCCCTCGCGCGCTCATCATCCTCTCCGCGGACGAGCGCGTCCTCACGATGAGGCTCGTCCCCAGCAGGCCGAGGAGCACCACGAGCAGGAGGAGCGTCGGAACGAGGAGCTTCTTCCCCACCGTCCTGAGCGAGAGCACCCGGTTCGTCATGGCGCGATTCCGCCTCCCGTCTTCCGCTCCCTCCCGGCGCGGCGAGACGACCATCGAATGCCTCGACGATCACACACGCCGCATGGGGCGAAAAGGACCTCGGCCACGTGACAACGCGTGAAGGCCCGAGCGCGCGGACTTGGGCCGCTGTCGCAGGGACACCCCCAGCGCCTCGCCTCGCCGCCGCGAAGCGCCGGTCCGCGCACACGCAGTCATGGGTTCACGGGGATTGCTCCGATCGCGCGGGGTTCGAAATACTCGTCTCGGGGAGGGGATGAGGCGCCGGCCATGGCGAACAAGAAGGTCCTCGTCGTCGACGACAGCCCCACCATCCGCAGCATCGTCCAGATCTTCTTGATGGGAAGGCCCCTCGAGTTCATCGAGGCGGCCGACGGCGCGCGGGGCCTCCAGCTCGCGCGCCTGCTCGGCGTGGACCTCGTCATCGCCGACGTGAAGATGCCGAACATGGACGGCTTCACGCTGGCGCGGACGCTCCGGGCGGAGCCGGGGCCGGTGCGGCGCGTCCCCATCATCCTCCTCACCGGGAACGCGGCCGCCCGCGAGGAGGACGCGCTCGAGTGCGGCGCCAACGCGTTCGTGCGGAAGCCCGTCACCAGCTCCGACCTCGTCCGCGTGGTGACCTCGCTCGTCCCCGAGGCCGCCCGGTGAGCCTCCCGCACCTCCTCCTCGTCGACGACAGCGCCGCCATCGTCGAGTACGAGCGCGCCGCGCTGTCGGCGCACTACGCCACGAGCGATGCGGCCGACGGGGTCGAGGCCCTGGAGAAGGCGCGGGAGCTCCACCCCGACGCCATCCTCCTCGACCTGTCCATGCCGCGGATGAACGGGGAGCAGGCGCTCTCGCGGCTCAAGGCCGACCCCGACCTGCGCGAGATCCCGGTGATCGTGATCTCGTCCGAGCGCGACCGGGCGGAGAGGACCCTCTCGGCGGGCGCCGCGGCGTTCCTTCCCAAGCCGCTCCGGGCCGACGAGCTGCAGGCGGTCGTGGGGCGCGTGCTCGACGACGAGGCGCGGCGCCGGCGCGAGGGCAAGGTCGCGGTCCTGGGCGCGCGCGTGGGCTCCCTCGATCTGGGCGTGCCGCTCGAGGCGGTGCGCACGGTCGCCATGATCCCGGAGACCCGGCCGCTCCCGGCGGGCCCCTTCTACCTTCGCGACATGTTCGAGCTCCACGGCGAGCCGGTGTGCGTGCTCGACCTGGCCGCGCGGCTCGGCGTCTCGAGCTCCGTGGCCTCTCACGACCGCAAGGTGGTCGTGGTGGAGACGGGGGAGGCGCGCCTCGCGCTCTGCGTGGACGAGGTCCACGATCCCGAGGAGTTCGCGCGCGCCGACGTCTTCGCCCCACCGCAGGCGGGCGGCGACGGCCCGCTGCGCGGCGCGGTCCGCGCCCTGGTGCGCACCGGCCAGGGCGCGATGCCGGTGCTGGAGCCCGCGGCGCTCCTCTCCGCGCGGCTCCTGCGGCGCCTGCCCTCCCTCCTCCGCGCGGCGCGCGGCGAGCCGGCCGGAGGCCTCCCGTGACCCCGGACCTCGACGCGCGCGCCGTCGAGCTCCTCCTCCCCCTCGTGGCGAGCTGGACGGGCTTCCATCCCGACGCCATCCGCCGGGACGCGCTGCGCCGCGTGGCGCGGCCGCTCCTCGGCGCCATGGGGCGGGACGAGCTCCTCGCGCGCGCCCGGGACCGCGAGCCTTCCGTGGTCCATGCCCTCGAGGAAGGGGTCGCCGTCGGCGAGACCTACTTCTTCCGGCAGCCCGAGCACTTCCAGCACCTCGCCGCCGTCGCCGCCGCCCGCGCCGCGGCGGGCGCGCCGGCGTTCCGCGCCTGGAGCGCGGGGTGCGCCACCGGAGAGGAGGCCTATTCCATCGCCGCCACGCTGGACGGCGCGGCGGGGGGCGCGATGCGCGCCGAGGTGCTCGGGACGGACCTGCTCCAGCGCAACGTGCGCTTCGCCGGGGCCGGCGCCTACGGTCCCTGGTCCTTCCGCGAGCGCTGCCCCCTCCTCCACCCCGTCTCCGAGGGGCCGTGGCGGTTCCCCGGACACGGGGAGGTCGTCGAGGTCTCCCGGCGGCTGCGGTCGCTCACCGCGTTCTCGCTCGCGAACCTCCTCGATCCGCAGCCCCGCCTCGGAGAGCCCTTCGACGCGATCTTCTGCCGGAACGTGCTCGTCTACTTCTCCGCCGACGCGGCGAGGGCCGCGCTCTCGAGCCTCGTGGCGGCGCTCGCCCCGCAGGGCCTCCTGTACCTCGGGCCCATGGACTCGAGCGCCCTGCCGCCGGGGATGGTCGAGGCCGGCCCCGCGGGCCTCAACGTGTACGCGCTCGAGCCGCCGCGGAGCAGGCCTGCGGCGCCATCCCGCCGGCCCGGGGCGGGC
>DATDDC010000630.1:0-3908 GCA_036523995.1 Anaeromyxobacter sp. | reverse complement strand
CGGCTCCCCAGGCGCCGGGGCCGATGCCCGGCGTGCACCCGGAGGCGGCGCCGGCGCTCTCCTCCGCCGCGCCGGCCCGGCCCCCCGGCCACCCGGCCACGCTCTCCGTGCACGTCCGGCCCTACGCCCAGCGGGCGCTCCTCGACGGGGTCGAGGTGGCCCGGGGGGAGCAGATCGTGCGCTTCGCGCTCGCGCCGGGGAAGGCGCACGTCGTCCAGATCGAGCACGCCTGCTGCGCGCCCTTCGTCCGGCAGATCACGGCGGAGGAGGCCGCGCGGCTGGGCGAGCTGCGCGTGCCGCTCGAGCCCAGGCCGGCGCGGCTGCGCGTGGACGGCGACGCCGCCACGCGGGTGTTCGTCGAGGGCCGGCTCCTCGGCACCGCGGGCGACTCGCAGCGCACGCCGCTCATGGTCGCGGTGCCCCAGGGCGGCTCGACGCCCTACGAGGCCCCCGCGCTCATCGCCCTCGAGCTCCCCATCGGCGCGCGCCGCGAGGTTCGCGTCACGCTGCGCGCCGGCGCCGAGACGATCGTGCCGGGCCCGGGAGCGGAGACGGTGGTGTCGCCGTTCGGCACCGACGCGGCCGCGCCCGACCTCGACCCGAACGCCCCGCCCCTCGTGCCGGGCGTGGAGGAGATCAAGTGATCCCGCTCCTGCTCGGCCTGCTCCTCGCCGCCCCGCCGGAGCTGAAGCGCGCCAAGGACCGCTTCGAGTTCGGGGCCTACGCCGAGGCGGCCGGCACCTTGCGCCAGCTCCTCGCCGGGCAACCGCACCTCCCGGATGCCGAGGCGGTCGACGCCTACCGCATGCTCGGCATCGCCGAGTACCAGCTCGGCGACAAGCTCGCGGCCCGGACCGCGTTCGTGACCCTGCTCTCCGTCGATCCGGACTACGCCCTCGATCCCTTCCTCGTGCCGCCGCCCATCGTCGAGTTCTTCGACGCCGTGAAGAAGGAGCACGAGCCCACGCTCGCCCCGCTGCGCGAGCGGAGGCGCGAGCTGCGCGAGCAGCAGCGCATGGAGGAGGAGGCCAAGCGGCGCCTCCTCGCGGAGGAGCAGGCCCGCACCGGCGCCCCCGGCAAGATCGTGCGCGTCGAGGAGCGCGTGTACCTGTTCAACTGGATGCCGCTCGGGGCCGGCCAGTTCCAGAACGGAGACCGGGCCAAGGGCACGGCCATCGCGGCGGGGCAGATCGTGCTCGGCCTCGTGAACGTCTCCGCCATCGTGTTCCACAACCAGATCGCGCAGGACCCGAGCCGCACCTGCACCTCCGGCCAGCCCGGATGCTCGCGCCCGCCGTACTCCGACTCGGCGCGCAAGCTGCTCTCGCAGATCGACGCGGTGAAGTACGTCTCGGCGGGGCTCTTCTGGGCGGTCTACGGCTACGGCGTCTGGGACGCGCACCGGAACTTCATCCCGCGGGTGGAGACGGAGATCACGCCGTCGCGCGGGGGCGGAAGCCTGAAACTGGAGTGGGAGTTCTAGGTACCGGCCATGGCGACGCTCATCGTGAAGGGCCCGGACGGAAGCGAGCGGGAGGTGGCCCTCGTGAAGCGCATCACGAGCGTGGGGCGAGACGTCGAGAACGACGTCGCCGTCCCGGACCCGGCGCTGCCTCGCACGGCGCTCCACATCCACTTCGACGGGAAGGACTACAACGCGGCCGCGCACGACTCCGCGGACATGACGGTGAACGGGAAGCGGCGCGCGGCCTGGCGCCTCGGGCCGGGCGACCGCATCCGGGTGGCGGCGACCGAGCTGTTCTTCGACCCGGCGCCCCGCTCGGCGGCGGCGCGGCCGCAGGCCGGCCAGCGCCTCGTCGCGCTCGACAGCCTGGTCCGCTTCTCCGAGCGGCTCCTCGGCGCCACCGACGTCCCCCGGCTCCTCGACGAGCTGCTCGACGCGCTGCTCGAGGTCACCCACGCGGACAAGGGGTTCGTCATCCTCATCGAGGACGGCGAGATGACCGTGCGCGCCGCCCGGAACGTGGCCCGCGAGACCATCGAGGACGCCCTCCAGCGCGTCTCCGACTCCATCGTCCAGCGCGTGCTCGAGACGCGGCGCCCGCTCGTGGTCGCGGACGCCCTGCACGACTCGGAGTGGTCGGGCTCGTCGTCGGTCGTGAACCTGAAGCTGTGCTCGGTGCTGTGCGCGCCCCTCATGCAGAAGGGCGACCCGTTCGGCGTCATCTACCTCGGCAACGACAACGTCGTCTCGCTCTTCGACGACCGGGCGCTGGAGGTCCTGACCGTCTTCGCGGCGCAGGCCTCGCTCCTCCTCCAGAACGCGCTCCTCCTCGACTCGCTCCGGCGCGAGAACGTGGCCCTCAAGGAGGCGGCCTCCTCGAGGCAGTACGGCGATCTCATCGGCGCGGGCGCCTCCATGCGCGAGGTGTACCGGCGCATCGAGAAGGTCTCCGGGACCGACATCTCGGTCCTCGTCTCCGGCGAGACCGGCACCGGGAAGGAGATCGTGGCCCGCGAGATCCACCGGCGCTCCCCCCGGGGCCAGGGCCCGTTCGTGGCGGTCAACTGCGGCGCCATCCCCGAGTCCCTCCTCGAGTCGGAGCTCTTCGGCCACGTGAAGGGCGCCTTCACCGGAGCGGTGGCGACGCGCGCGGGAAAGTTCCAGGCGGCCCACGGCGGCACGCTCTTCCTCGACGAGGTGGGGGAGATGCCGGGCTCGCTCCAGGTGAAGCTACTCCGCGCCCTGCAGGAGCGCGCCGTCACCAAGGTCGGCGACACGCGCCCCGACCCGGTGGACATCCGCGTCATCGCCGCCACGAACAAGGTGCTGGAGGAGGAGATCCGGCGCGGCACCTTCCGCGAGGACCTCTACTACCGGCTCAACGTCATCTCCATCCCGCTGCCCCCGCTGCGGGAGCGCGGCGAGGACGTGATCGTCATCGCCCGCTGGTTCGTCCAGAAGTACGCGAAGGAGTTCGGCTCGCGCGTGCGGGGCTTCACGCCCTCCGCCCTCGTCGCCATGCGGAAGTACGCCTGGCCCGGGAACATCCGCGAGCTCGAGAACCGCGTGAAGAAGGCGGTGGTGCTGGCGGACCGGGCTCTCGTCTCGGCGGAGGACCTCGACCTCCGGCCCGAGATCCTGGAGCCCATCCTCCCGCTCGCCCAGGCGAAGGAGGAGTTCCAGAAGCGCTACATCAACGAGGTCCTGGAGCGGAACGGCGGGAACCGCACCAAGACGGCGAAGGACCTCGGCGTCGATCCGCGCACGATCTTCCGGCACCTGGAGAAGCTCGATGCGGAGCGGCGCGGCGTGGTCCTGCCGCCCGACGAGGAGGACGGGACATGAGGGCGAGGACTCCGGCCTGGCTCGCGCTGGCGGCGCTCGCGGGGTGTCCCATCCCGCAACCGCTTCCCGACTATCCCGCGGGGTCGCCGGTCACCCCGCCGCGCATCGTGGTGGACCGCATCCCGAACGCGGACACCGTCATCCGCGTCCCCGCCGGCTGCACGACGGCCCCGGCGTACGATCTCGGCGCCACGCTCATCGACGTGATCACGATCGACGTCGTCCGGGTGCGCTGGTTCGTGAACTACGATCCGAACGACTCCTCGCGGTACCGCCCCGAGCAGGAGGCGGACATCTTCGGCGTGAACGTGAACCCCCCCGTGACCGAGCGGACGGTCCCCACGTTCACGTTCCGTCCATACGACGGGTTTCCGACCATCGCGAACACCGGCGGCGGCAGCGGAAGGAACGAGGGGGCGTTGCACGTCGTCGAGCTCGTCGTGTCGAACGGCTTCGATCCGGCCGCGACCGACAACCCGCCCTCGGCGCTCCCTTACCGCACTCCCCTGGCCGGCTTCGAGACGCAGGTGTACCGGTGGACGTTCCTCACCGTGCTTCCGTCCCCGACGGTCACCTGCCCGCCGTAGCGGACGAGCCT
>DATDDC010000629.1:0-3466 GCA_036523995.1 Anaeromyxobacter sp. | reverse complement strand
CGTCCCGGCTTACCAGGCGGCGACCGGCGCGAGGAAGAGCTCCCGGTTCGCGAGAACTCGTGCGCATGGCGGGGAACGAGGTCGCCTACGACTTCCGCGATCTTGCAAGGTCCTTCACCGCAGACGGGAGGAGCTCTGACTCGTCAGAACGTGAGCACGCGGTCGGCTGCGGCGACCTTCTCCGCCACCATCTTGGGCGTGACGAAACCGCTCCCCGACCACGGCCGGACGACCTCTTCCGGGACCCCACGGGCCCGGCAGCAGGCGCCTCAGCCGTACACCGGGATTGCGTTCTCACGCGCGAATGCAAGCAGCTCCTTCACCGAGGGAAATCCCACGGGCTGCGCGTTTTCGGCGACGGCCGGAGTGAAGAGGACGACCGCGTCGCCCCCGAGGATCACCTCGGCCACGTGACCGGCCTCCTTCGCCCCTCGAGCCAGGAACAGCGGCAGCCCGGCTCTCGTCGGGTCCTCGGATCCCGCGGTGCCGATGAACACGAACTTCATGGCCTGCCTCCTCTCGTTTCGATGCCACGTCGTCGTGCCCGGAAGGGGTCATTCCTTCTGTCGGCACAAGAGCGCGCGACGCTATGCGAGCCTAACGGGCTCGACGTGCGCGGTCTCGAAACCGGAAGGGCGACGGCGGACGACGGGCGAGGCGTACCCCCAGGAGCGGCGCCCATGGCAGGCGCGGGCAGCCGCACATGCACTCGCTGCGCGAACTGCGAGCGGGACCGCGGGTGTCCGTTCGGGCTGACCACCACCGATCCCGAGCTGTCGCGGCTCGTCGATCCCGACTGGGGTGCCGAGTGAGTGTTGCGGGTCTACGGGTCGTTCCAGCGCGAACTCGCTGGCATCCTCCGCCGCCTGGGGATGCGCTCGGTGCGCGAGCTGCGCGGCCGCACCGACGAACTCGTCTACCTCGGCGAGGGAGGCGGCGATGGACGTCGAGGCGATCCTCGCGTCGCGGCGCACCCTGTCCCGCCCGGCCGAGATCCCCGCGCGCAAGGCGGAGGCCGAGGGCGGCTGCGGGGTCATCGGGATGGCCTCCAGCGTCCCCGTCGAGGGACGCCACCTCCTGACCGCGCTCCAGCAGATGCGCAATCGCGGGAACAGCAAGGGAGGCGGCATCGCAGCCGCGGGGCTCGCGGCTGGCTTCCTCGACGTCCGTCCCGAGGTCCTCGCCGATGATTACCTCCTCGCCGTCGCGTACCTCGACCCCGCGGCGCGGGCGGAGGTCGAGCGCTCCTTCCTCGAGCCCACCTTCGCCGTGGACCACGAGCGCGAGCTGCGCCCGCGCGCCGGGGCGCAGGAAGCGCTGGGGCTCGAGGTCGAGCCGCCCGTGGTGCGCTGCTACTTCGTGCGCGTGCTCCCTGACGTCCTCCGCGAGTTCGCCGGGCGGCACGGGTTCTCGGACGCCGCCGCGGCCGCGGACGAGCTCGTCTACCAGACGACGTACCGCCTCCAGCGCGCGTTCTATGCGTCGACGTGAGAGAAGCGCGCGTTCGTGCTGTCCCGCGGAAAGGATCTGCTCGTGGTGAAGATGGTCGGGTACGGGGATGACGTGCTCCGGGCCTATGGGCTCGATGCGCTCCGCGCCCACGTCTGGATCGGGCATCACCGCTATCCGACGAAGGGACGGGTCTGGCACCCGGGCGGCGCTCACCCGTTCGTCGGGCTCCACGAGGCGCTGGTCCACAATGGAGACTTCGCCAACTACACATCGCTCTGCAGCTGGATCGCGCAGCGCGGCGTCTATCCGCTCTTCCTGACCGACACCGACAAGGGCGGCGAGACGTACGTCCCGGGGAGCGCAGCGGGCCGGCCGCTCATCAATGCGGTCGGCCGGGCGCGCGGTGATCAACGGCACCTGTCTCGACTACCTCGCGGAGTCCTTCATGGCCGGCGACCCGCTGCAGGGCGGAGGCTTCGCGATCGTGAAGGGGGTCGCGTGGAACGAGAGCGGCGAGCTCCACGACCTCGACGAGCCCTATCCCGGAGGAAACCTCTTCTCGCTCGCGTCGGGCGGCGCCATCTACCTGCGCGACCCGCGCGGACGGCTATCCGAGGAGCAGCTCAACGGCGGCGAGATCGGCGCCCTCGAGGACGCCGACTGGGAGATCATCCGGCCGTATCTCGAGGCGGCTGTTCGGAATTCGCGTCCAGCGGATCCTCTCGGTGGACGGGGACCCCATCGCGCCCCGTGAGGCCTACCGCAAGGTCCGCCCGTCGCCGCAGCGGGCGCTCTCTCCCGAGGAGGCGTGGGTGAGGCCGGAGGCTTGACGCGATCGGATCCGACCTCCGGCCCCCGTGCACCTCCGCCCGTCGCGAAGGCGACGAAGGAGAGGAGGTTCACCTGCGCCTCCTTCAGCTTGCCGAGCACGCGGGCTCCCTCACCCGCCTTGTCCTCCACGTCGAAGGTGAAGTAGCCGGTCCTGCGGATTTGGGTTGCCATGCGGTCTCGTTCCTTTCGAACGCCCGGACGAGTCAGCCCTCGTCCCGCACGGCGCCCTTCTGCGCGGAGGACTCCGGCTGCGTCCAGCCTTCCTCCTCGCGCGGGTCATCTCGATCGCCCTGCCGGGCCGCGCCGCTGGGACCTCGCTCCGCGGCGCTGCGCTCGAAGATCTCCTTCTCCTCGCTCTCCGCCGTCTCGCCCGGAGTCAGCCTCGGCTCGCGCGGGTAGTCGTTCATCATCGTGGGCCTCCTCGTTGCGGTTGATTTTGCGCGTCGGGACATCGCGCACGTGCGACGCCCGGGCAAGGCCCAGGCGGGACTGGCGCGAGGAGCGGCGCGCCCGCGGTCCCTCCGAGTCCCGCATCCTGCGCGCGCGGCCCGCCGGATCGCATGCCGCCATTCGGGCTTGCCTCGCCGGCAGCAGGTTCATGGGAGGCGAGCCGAGGTGCAAGCGCGGAGTGGGCGCAAGGGCACCACGGAAGCCGCTCGCTGAACGGGCCGACTCGCGCGAGGGCGGCTTCGCCGTCTCGTCGGGGGACGGCGCTCGCCCGAGAAGCGGACCTCGCCGCCCTCGAGCGAACGCCCACCGAGGACGCCGCGCGCGGGATCCTGCCCCTCGCCGTCGCGGCACGGCGGGCGCGACTGCGCCGGGCGCGCTCGAAACGGCACCGCCGTCGCGCGTCCGCCGGTGGCGTGAGGGACGCAGGCGGTCACGCGGCCCAGCATCCATGACGTCCTTCCTCCGTGCATTCGAGTAAGTGGCTTCACCAGCAATAGCCTGTCCGGTAGGTAAGACGGGCACTCGGCATGTCAAGTGACGAGGGCTGACGACGATGAGCGCCGGGGAAGAAGAGCACCAATCTCGAGCGTGACGGCTCTCGCCCTCGTGCCATGACCCCGGCGATGGCCGCGCTTCCGTGGAGGCGGCGTGGAGGCGCAACATTGACGCCGGCGTGGACCGGCGCGGGGGGTCACGCGCGGGAACCCTTCTCGCGCGCGACCCACGCGGCCAT
>DATDDC010000628.1:0-4110 GCA_036523995.1 Anaeromyxobacter sp. | reverse complement strand
CATCTGCGCCATCGGCGCCATCCCCTCGGTGCTGGCCTATCCGAACCCGAGGCTCCACCCCTCGAAGTTCGTGCAGGGCCTCTCCGGCATGGCCAAGCGGTCCGGCCTGCGCTGGATCCTCACCGAGCGCGCGCTCGAGCCGCACGTCCGGCCCCTCGTCGAGGCCAAGGGTACGACGGTCCGGGATCTCCTCTTCCCGCTCTCGTGGTCGCTCCCGGCCCGCGGCGAGCCGCCGCTCGCGCCGATCGATGCGGATCCCGCCGGCCCGTGCCTCCTCCAGCACTCGTCCGGCACGACCGGGCTCCAGAAGGCCGTGGTGCTCTCGCACAGGGCGGTGCTCGGGCACGCCGCGGACTACGCCGCCGCCATCGATCTCGACGAGGCGGATCGGATCGCGAGCTGGCTGCCCCTGTACCACGACATGGGGCTCATCGCGGCGTTCCACGTCCCGCTCGCGTTCTCGGTGCCGGTGGTGACGCTCGATCCCTTCGAGTGGGTCACGGCGCCGGTGCTCCTGCTCGACGCGATCTCGCGCGAGCGCGCCACGCTCTCCTGGCTCCCCAACTTCGCGTACAACCTCCTCGCGGACCGCGTCCACGAGGAGGACCTCCAGGGCGTCCGCCTCGAGTCGGTCCGGATGCTGGTGAACTGCTCGGAGCCGGTGCGCGCGGACAGCCATGCGCGCATGCTCGTGCGGTACCGGCCCTACGGGCTCCGGAACGAGGCGCTCGGCGCATGCTACGCGATGGCCGAGACCACCTTCGCCGTGACGCAGACCGTGCCCGGGGAGAAGGCCCGGACCATCGTCGTCGACCGGGACGCGCTCTCCATCGGCACGGTCGTCCCTCCGGCGGCCCTGGAGCGCGGGCGCCCGTGCGTGTCGTCGGGCGCGCCCATCCCCGGGTGCACGATCCGCGTCGTCTCCGAGGAGGGGGCCGAGCTCGAGGACGGTCGCGTCGGCGAGCTGGTGGTCGCGTCGCGCTCGCTCTTCGACGGCTACCGCAACCTTCCCGAAGAGACCGCGGCGGTGCTCTCGGGCGGCCGGTACCGCACGGGCGACCTGGGGTTCCGGCTCGAGGACGACGTCTTCGTGGTGGGCCGCAAGAAGGACCTCCTCATCGTCGCGGGCAAGAACCTCTACCCCGAGGACGTCGAGGACGCGGTCGGCTCGGTCCCCGGCGTCCTCCGCGGCCGCGTGGTGGCGCTGGGGGTGACGGACGAGGCGCTCGGAACGGAGCAGGTCTGGGTGGTCGCCGAGTCCGAGTTCCACGGCACCGCGCGCGAGGACGAGCTGCGATCCGAGATCAAGCTCGCCGGGATGGAGATCGACGTCACCATCGCCCGCGTGTTCGTGGCGCCGCCGCGATGGCTCATCAAGAGCTCGGCCGGGAAGCCGAGCCGAAAGGCGAACCGGGAGCGGCTGCTCGCCGGCGAGCTGGGGGCGGTGTGAGCGGAGGGCCCGCCATGATCTCCGAGAGGCTGAAGTCCGTCATCCGCGCCCAGCTCCGGCTCGAGGCGTCGTTCCCCATCGACGAGGAGACGACCGCCCAGAAGGTCCCGGGCTGGGACTCGCTGGGCCACGTCGCGCTCCTCGCCGCGATCGAGCACGAGTTCGGCATCCGGTTCCGCACGCTCGAGGTGCTTCGCATCCCGAACGTGGGGGCGCTCCAGGCGCTCGTCTTCCGCAAGCTCTTGCGGTGAGGGCGCCGCCGCGGCGGGAAGGCGCCGGCCCCGCTAGACGAGCCTGTCGACGGGGACGTCCACGAGCACGGGGCAGTGATCCGACGCCTTCGGATCGTTCTCGCCGACGTCGGGGAACTGGTGGAAGTCGCCGGCCCGGAGCGGCTGGCCGCGCCGCATGATGCTGGGCGTGAGATCCCCGAGGCTCTGCGGCAGGAGGATGTAGTCGAGCTGCTTGTACTCGTGCTTCCTGGCGAAGAAGTGCGTCCAGCGCTCCTTCTCCGGCAGGTTCGCCACGATGTTCACGAGCTTCAGCTCGCTGTGCGGCCCGATGAGCGAGCCCAGCGAGGAGCTCTCCTCCGAGTCGAAGTAGTCGTTGAAGTCGCCGACGACGGCGAAGTTCCCGGTCGAGCAGTCGCCGTAGCGGGCCCGGAGGACGTTCGCCACCCGCCTCGTCTGCTCGAGCCGGCGATCGCGCGTCTGGGCCCGGCCTTCCATCATCGACTTGAAGTGGTTCACGAAGACCGTGAAGGTCCGGTTCTCGCCGAGGTCGACGTCGACCTCGAGCAGGTCGCGCGAGAAGAGCGGCTGGGTGGGGTGGGCCTCGCTGCGCTCGTGGCGGTGGCTGCGGATGGCGCGGATGGGCTTGCGGGCCATCACGGCCACGTCGATGGCGCGGGGATCGTTCCCGTCGACCAGGAGCCGGTAGTCGTACCGCTCGTGCATGCCCTGCAGGTATCTGCCCTTGAAGCGGTCGAGCACGGGAAGGCTCTCGACCTCCTGGAGGCAGAGGACGTCCGCGTTCACCTCGCGGATGGCCTGCGCGGTGATCTTCTTCTCCGTCTCGTCGAAGATGTCGAAGGCGAGGTCGTTGATGGTGAACCCGGCATCGTCCGCGAACGGCTTCTCGCCCTTCTCGAACTTGTACCGAGCGAAGAGGTTCTCGACGTTGAACGTCCCGAGCCTGAACGTGGCCATGGCACCCTCCTCCTCGTGTACAGGTGCCCGAGCGCGCAGGATGTGACGGCGGAGGGAAGGGCCCGACGTCCAGGTTCCCACCTTCGAGCGATCCGGCGCGCCGCGCCGTCCCGCCGGGGTGCGGCGACATTCACCGGTGGTTCGCGGGCGACCCCTCGCCCGGCCGCCGTTCGCGGGCCCAGGCCTGCTCCGCCGCTCCGAGCGGCGTCGAGGGAGGAGCGCCCGAGACGTACTCGCGGGCGATGCGCCCCCAGCTCGCGGTCGCGCCGAGCCTCGACAGGACCATGTACATGCCGGCGAGGGTGCGGTTCACGAAGACGAGGTCCCCGGGAACGCGGAGGCGCCGCCGCACGTCGCCGAGCTCCCCGCCGAGGATGTCCGCCGGGGACACGCTCTTCCAGAGGCTCGGAAACCGCTGCGGCCCGTCCTGCCCGAAGGGAAGGTAGAGCCGCGTCAACGCGGCGACGACGCCGTCGATGCCGGCCTCCGGGCCCGCCTCGACGAAGCCCAGGCGCAGCGCGTGCTCCCTCGACGCGGCGCGGTCGCGGTCCAGCAGCGCGCCCACGAAGCTTCGCCACCCGCGCAGCACCGGCTCCGGGAGCCGCTTCACGCACCCGAAGTCGAGGAACGTGACGCGCGACCCGTCGCGATCGAACAGGTAGTTGCCCGGGTGTGGATCGCCGTCGAACGTGCCCCAGCCGAAGACGCAGCCGTAGACGAACCGGAACAGGATCTCGCCCTGCCGCGAGCGCACGTCCTCGGCGCCGCCGAGCGCCTCCTGGAAGCGGAGCCCGTCGACCCATTCCGACGTGAGCACCTCCGCGGCCGAATGCGACGCGATCACGCGCGGGACCGAGATGAAGGGGTGGCCCTCGAAGCGCGCGGCGAAGGCGGCCTGGTGGCGCGCCTCGGCGACGTAGTCGAGCTCGTCGAGGAACCGCTCGCGGACCTCGCGCGCCACGAGCTCGGCGTCGATGCGCGGCGCGAGGAGGCGCACCGATCGGACGAGCACGGACAGGTTCGCGACGTCGGCGCGGACCGCGGCCGCGACGTCGGGGTACTGGACCTTCACGGCCACCGCCCTCCCGTCGTCGAGGATGGCGCGGTGGACCTGGCCGATGGAGGCCGCGGCGACGGGGGCGGGGTCGATGCGGGCGAACGCCTCGGAGAGAGGCCGGCGCAGCGCGCGCTCGATCACCGGCGCGATGTCCTCGAACGGGCGCGGTGGCGAGGAGGTCTGGAGCGCCTGGAGCGCGTCCTGCAGCTCGGGGGGAAGGTCCTCGACCGCGAAGGAGAGGACCTGGCCGAGCTTCATGGCGAGACCCTTGAGCTGCCCGAGGCCCTCGGCCACGCGTGCGGCCGCGGCGCGGCGCACCTTCTCGGCCACCCCGGATCGCCCCAGGCCCCGCATCGCCGCGCCGGCCAGCCACCCCGCGGAGGCTCGCGCCGACA
>DATDDC010000627.1:0-7284 GCA_036523995.1 Anaeromyxobacter sp. | reverse complement strand
CGCCTGGCTCAGCTCCTCGGCGCGGGCGGCGAGCGCCGCGAGCGCCTCCTGGCGCGCGGCCTCGGCGCCGTCGGCGCGGAGGCGCTCCTCCTCCGACGCGCCCCGCGACGCCTGGGACTCGAGCGCGGCGTCGAGGAGCGGTTTCACCGGGAGAGCGACGATGGAGAGCCCGGCCAGGCCGCACGGCTCCTCCCCGCAGATCGCCACCCACGCGGCGGTCTCGGGCGTACCCGCCAGCGTCCCGTCCATGGCGACGTCGGGCTCCTCGTCGCCCTCGACGGAGAGCGCCAGGACCCAGCCCACCGTCGCGGACTGCGTCGCGACCTCGACCAGGGGGAAGTGGTCGGCGAGGGCGCCCACGAAGGCCTCGTACGGCGGTGGCTCCGCGCCCGGCGCCTCTCCCGCGAGCTCGGCCAGGCCCTCCCCTCCCGTGGAGAGGGCGGTGACGAGGCGGCCGCCGGGCGCGAGGAGGCGCTGGAGGGCGCCGAGGCCCTCCGGATCGCGGACCAGCTCGGCGCCGTCGGCCACGAGGACGAGGTCGAATGCGCCCGCGCGCAGCTCGTGCGGATCCGACGCCCGGTACTGCACGAACGGATGATGGCCTGCGCCCCGCGCGCCCTCGAGGCGGTCCTCGGAGGGCTCGATGGAGAGGACCGCTGCAGCGCCGCGCTCGGCGAGGAAGAGCGCGCTTCCGCCGTCGCTCGCGCAGGCGGCTCCGGCTTCCAAGACGCGCTTCCCCTCGAGCAGCGGCTCGATGAAGCTGTACCGGGCGAGCAGCTCCCCGGCGCCGTTCCGAGCGTAGAAGGAGGCCATTGGGCGGCGATGTTACATGCCTTCTCGCCGGCGGGACACCCGGGCGTCGCCCTCGCGCCCCGGGGCCCGAGGGGCCGGCATGCGCTCGCCTGCTACTTCGCCGGCTCGGGAGCGGGCGGCGCCGCCGCGCCGGGCTCGGGCGCCGGCGGCCTGGCGATCCGGCTCGCCTGCCGGAGCGCGCCGCTCGCGGCCTCGAGGGCGGGCTCGACGTCCTTGAGGAGCATGCCGGCGTCGCTCGCGTGCGTCGATCGCGAGGTGGCTGCGCGCCGGAGCTTCTCCGCCGCGTCGCGGAGCTCCTCCGTGGCGCGCCCGAGGAGGCGGAGGCCCTCCTGGAACCCCGACTCGGCCCGGAGCGCGCCGAGGTCGTCGCGCTGCGCGGGCGAGAGGCCGGGGAGCTTCTCGGCGCGCGTGAGATAGCCGAGGCCGCGCTCGAGGCGCGCGGGATCGCCGCTCGCGATCTCCTCCCGCGCCCATCCGGCCATGACGTCGTAGAGCGCCTGATCGAGGAGCGCCCGCTCCTCGAAGCTCCGCTCCGGCGGCAGCGGCTTCCCCGGCGGCGCCACGAGCGGCGCGTACGCCTGCGCCAGCGCGGGATCGCTCGTCTGGAAGGTCGTGCGCCCCGCGGGCAGCATCATGCCGCGCATCACCACGAGCCGGCCCTCGTCCGGCACGAGGTGCCAGGTGCGCGAGTTCCGCTCGGCCACGAGCCACACCACGAGCGCGAGGAGGCCGAGGATGGCGAGCCAGGCCAGCAAGCCCTTCATGCCGCCCCCGCGCCGGGCGACGGTCGTCGAGTCGTCCATGTCCGTCACTGTTCTAGCTCCGAGGCACGCCCACGAAGGGCAGGTTCCTCATCTTGCCATCCCAGTCGAGCCCGTATCCCACCACGAACTCGTCGCCGATGACGAACCCGCGGTAGTCGATGGGGACCTTCACGCGCGCCCGCGCCGGCTTCTCGAGGAGCGCGCACACCCGCAGGCTCGCCGGCCTGCGCGTGGCGAGGTTGTCGAGCAGATACCGCATGGACAGTCCGGTGTCGACGATGTCCTCGACGAGGAGCACGTCCTTCCCCTCGATGGGCCGCGTGAGGTCGCTCGTGATCTGCACGACGCCCGTCGAGCTCGAGCCCTGGTACGAGGTGATGCCGATGAAGTCGATGGAGAGGGGGAGATCGATGGCCCGGACGAGATCGGCGAGGAAGATGAAGCTGCCCTTCAGGACGCCGACCACGACGAGCGGCCTCCCCTCGTGATCGCGGGTGATCTCGCGCCCGAGCGCCTTCACGCGCACCGCGAGCTCCTCGGCGGAGATGAGCACCTCGACGTGCGGGGCGGAGGTGAGCCTAGACGTAGGCATTGTTCATGATCTCCCCGAAGCCGCCGCCGCCGGGGACGATGTACTGGTGGTCGTCGAGGCCCCGCTCCTCGTCCCAGCGCGTGCCGGGCACGGTGGCGAGCACGTCGGGCGGGGAGAGGCCGCGGTCGAGGCGGATGGCGTAGACCACGACCTCCGGGTGCTGGCGCGTCATGGTCCGGAGGTACTCGGGCGTCACGATGAGGTGGATGTTCACGATCCGCCTCGGCCTCCCCGGCACGGTCTTCTTGTAGGTCTCGATGGCCGTGGAGAGGGAGGAGCCGGTCGCGCCCATGGGATCGGGGAAGAGCAGGAAGGCGCCGTCGACGTCGCCGCCGATCTTCATGCCGCCGATGCCCGCGCCCACCACCTCCTCGTTCGCGCCGAGCATGCGGCTCATGATGATGTGGTCCTGGCGCACGAGGGCGGGCTCGAGCGTCTCGTTCAGGAGGTCGTAGGCGATCTGCGACGGCACCGCGCCGGCGCGCGCGATGTTCACGGTGACCGCGCGCACCTGCCGGTCGATGACCTCGCCCTCGAAGATGGCCTGGGGCGAGGAGTCGATCATGCGCGTCGGCACCGCCACCCTGCGCCGGGGGAACTCCGCGTTCACGACGGTGCGGACGAGGTCCTCGTAGAGCAGCCGGACGAGCTTGTTGATGGCCGGCTGCCGCGTCTCCTTCGCGCACAGGGTGGCGAGCTGCCCGAGGAGGAACGGGTTCGCCACGATGTGCACGTTCGGCCCGTAGCGGTGCTCGATCTCCGAGAGGCGGTACGGGACGGCGTCGTAGCTCCGGTCGCGCACGGGGGCGAGTGTAACCGCTCGCGTCCGGCTTTCCTCGGACCAAATCGAGCGCGGCCGGTCGTGATAGAGGTGCCGCCGTGCGCCTCGTCGTGCTCGCGCCCGCCAAGGTGAACCTCGTGCTCCGCGTCGGGCCGAGGCGCGCCGACGGCTACCACGAGATCCTCTCGCTCCTGGTCCCGCTCGACCTCGCCGACACGGTGGAGGTGAACGTCGCCGCGCGGACGGGCGGGGTGACGTGCCGCGTGCCGGGGCGGCCCGACCTCGACGGCGAGTCGAACCTCGCCGCGCGCGCCGCGGCGCTCGTGAAGGAGCGCTTCGGCCGGGCGAACGGGATCGGCATCCGCATCGCGAAGCGCATCCCGGTGACCGCCGGGCTGGGCGGCGGCTCGTCGGACGCGGCCGCGGTGATCCGCGCCCTCTCCCGCGCCTTCCGGATCCGCGATCGCGCAGCGCTCCGGGAGATCGCGCTCCAGGTGGGCTCGGACGTCCCCTTCTTCCTGACACCGGGGCCGGCGTGGGCCCGCGGGCGGGGGGAAAGGCTCACTCCCGCCCGGGTGCCCGCCCTGGACCTCGTCCTCCTCTACCCCTCGGATCCCTCGCTCGCCATCCGGGCGAAGGACGCTTACGCGTGGCTGGACGAGGATCGCATCCCGCACGCCCCATCCGTGCCGCTTCGGACCGCTGCCTGGCGTCCGGGCATCCTCCGGAACGACCTCGAGCCGCCTTGCGTCGAAAGGCACCCGTCGCTCTCGGGGCTGATGGGGCTTCTCGTCGAGCACGGAGCACGGCCCGTTATAATGTCGGGAAGCGGCCCGACGGTTTTCGGGCTGTACGAGAGCCGTTGGGCAGCGCGCGGGGCGGCGCGCACGATCGTCAAGGAGGTCGCGGGCGCAAAGGTGAAGGTCCTCGCAGTGCGGACGCTGGTACGGCAGCCGAGGGTAGTGCCATGGAGATCACCGAGGTCCGCGTCTTCCCGGTCAACGAGGAGAAGCTGAAGGCTTACGTCACGATCACCCTCGACAACTGCTTCGTCATCCGCGACCTCAAGGTGATCCACGGAAACTCCGGCCTCTTCATCGCGATGCCCGCGAAGCGTCGCAAGGACGGCAGCTTCAAGGACATCGCCCATCCGCTCAACTCCGAGACGCGCGAGCGGATGGAGAGGACGATCCTCGCGGAGTACGACCGCGAGCTGAAGAAGGGCGCACCGCGTCCCACCGGCACCGACGCCGAAGCCGATTGATCTCCCGGCGCTCCCGATCAATCGGGAGCATGGGCGGGAGCCGGCCCGGGGGGAACCGCCGGCCTCGACGTCCTCTGGGGCATGACGGGCGTCGGACCCTTCCGGTATACGTGACGCCTCCGCGACGGCACCGTGCCCATGCCGGGAACGACGCCGTCGATATGTTCGAGGGGCCACGGGAGGCGCGATGGTGACCAACGGACGCCGGCACGACTACCGGGTGTTCGCCGGGAACTCCAACCGCAAGCTGGCGGAGGCGATCAGCCGCGAGCTCGAGCGGCCCCTCTCCGCCGCGACGGTCGGGCGCTTCTCCGACGGCGAGATCCAGGTCGAGATCGGCGAGAACGTGCGAGGCCTCGACACGTTCATCATCCAGTCCACCTCGCCGGACGCGAACACGAACCTCATGGAGCTCCTCATCATGGCGGACGCGCTGAAGCGCGCCTCGGCCGGCTCCATCGTGGCGGTGATCCCGTACTACGGCTACGCCCGGCAGGATCGGAAATCCGCGCCGCGCGTCCCCATCACGGCGAAGCTCATCGCGGACCTCATCGAGGCGTCGGGCGTGACGCGCGTCGTGTCCATGGACATGCACGCGGGGCAGATCCAGGGCTTCTTCAACATCCCCTTCGACCACCTCTACGCGGCCCCGGTGATGCTCGAGCACATGCGGCGCCGCTTCGACGGCGACTCGCAGAACGTCGTCATCGTCTCGCCCGACGCGGGCGGCGTGGAGCGCGCCCGCGCCTACTCGAAGCGGCTCGGCTCCACCCTCGGCATCGTGGACAAGCGGCGCACGAAGCCGAACGTGGCCGAGATCATGAACGTCATCGGCGAGGTCCACGGGAAGGTGGCGGTGATCCTCGACGACATGATCGACACGGCCGGCACGCTCACCCAGGCCGCGAACGCGCTCATGGACAAGGGCGCGACGCGCGTCTTCGCGTACGCGACGCACGCCGTGCTCTCCGGGCCGGCGGTGGAGCGCATCACGAAGAGCCCCCTCGAGGAGGTGGTGGTGACGAACACCATCCAGCTCCCCCCCGCCGCCCAGGCCTGCCCCAAGATCCGGGCGCTCTCCGTGGCCCCGCTCCTCGCCGAGGCCATCCGCCGGATCCACTCGGCCGACTCGCTGTCGTCGCTGTTCGTGTGATGCAGATCCCCGTCGAGCGCACCCGGCACCCGAGGCCGCGCCCGAAGGACGACGAGCTCGCCTTCGGGCGGTTCTTCACGGACCACCTCTTCCGCGCCGACTGGGCCGAGGGGAAGGGCTGGCACTCCGCGCGCGTGGAGCCGTACGGCCCGCTCGCCCTCGACCCGGCGGCGTCGGTGCTCCACTACGGCCAGGCCATCTTCGAGGGCATGAAGGCGTTCCCCTCGGGAAGGACCGGCGGCATCGCGCTCTTCCGCCCCAGGGCGCACGCGGCGCGGCTCGCCGCGAGCGCGCGCCGGCTCGCCATGCCTCCACCGCCGGAGGACCTCCTCCTCGACGGCGTCCGGGCCGTCCTCCGGGAGGATGCCTCCTGGATGCCGCGCGCGCCGGGGACGTCCTTCTACGTGCGGCCGCTCCTCGTCGCGACCGAGCCGTTCCTCGGGGTGCGGCCGGCGAAGGCGTACGCGCTCCTCGTCCTCGTTTCTCCGGTGGGCGGCTACTTCGCGGGCCCGCCCAGGCCGCTCAAGATCTGGGTGGAGGAGGAGCGATCGCGCGCCGCGCGCGGCGGGATCGGGGCGGCGAAGACCGGCGCGAACTACGTCGCGAGCCTCCTCGCCGCCGAGGAGGCGAAGGCGCGGGGCTACGACCAGGTCCTCTGGCTCGACGGGGCGGAGCACCGCTTCGTCGAGGAGATCGGGACCATGAACCTCTTCGCCGGCATCGCGGGACGCGTCGTCACCCCCGCGCTCGAGGGGACCATCCTCGCGGGCGTCACCCGCGACGCCGTGATCGCGCTCTGCCGGGAGATGAAACTCCCCGTCGAGGAGCGGAGGCTCGCGCTCGCCGAGCTGGCCGAGGCGGCGCGGGCCGGAACGCTCGGGGAGGCCTTCGGGACCGGCACGGCCTCGCTCACGGCACCCATCGGCGAGCTCGCCTCGTCGAAGGAGAGGATCTCCGTGCCCTCGCCCGCCTCCTCCCTCGCCGGGAAGCTGCGCGAGGCGATCTCGGCCATCCAGCGCGGCGAGGTCCCCGACCGGTTCGGCTGGATGGAGGCGGTCGTCTGACCGCGGCGGCACGCCGAACGGCTTGACGCCCCGAGCCTTTTCCGCTAATCACCCGCGTTCCCGGGCATTCCGCGAGGACGAGCTCCGGGGGAAGAACAGATTCCTGCGACCCAGGGCCGGACCGCTCATCCGAAGCCGGCCCCTCGCGCGCCCACGCGGCGCCCGAGTCCATTGGGAGGACGAGATGGCCGAGAACAACGTCGTCACCGCGCAGCGCCGCGAGGGGAAGGGCAAGGGCCCCGCCCGCCGTCTCCGCGCCAAGGGCCTCATCCCCGCCGTCGTCTACGGCCGCAAGAGCGAGCCGACCCACCTCGCGGTGGATCCGGCGGCGATCATGAAGGCCATCGACACGCCGCACCGCTTCAACACCGTCCTCACGCTGCGCACGGACGGCGCCGACAAGCACGTCCTCTTCAAGGACTACGAGGTCGACCCGGTGAGCCGGCGGCTCCTCCACGCCGACTTCCTCGAGGTGAAGCTCGACGAGCCGGTGAAGGTGGAGGTGCCCGTCGTCACGACCGGGCGCGCCGTGGGCCAGACCGACGGCGGCATCCTCTCCATCGCCACGCACGAGATCGTGGTCGAGGCGCTGCCGTCCAAGATTCCGGTCCGCATCGAGGTCGACGTCACCGAGCTCAAGATCGGCCAGTCGATCCACGTCTCGGAGCTGAAGCCGCCCGAGGGCGTGAAGTTCAAGTACGCGACGGACTACGTGGTCGCCTTCGTGGCCGTGCCCGAGAAGGAGGAGGTCGTCGCCCCGGTGGCGGCCGCCGTCCCGGGTGCCGTTCCCGGCGCCGAGGGGGCCGCGGTTCCGGGCGCTCCGGGTGCCCCGGGCGCTCCCGGCGCGGCACCG
>DATDDC010000626.1:0-4823 GCA_036523995.1 Anaeromyxobacter sp. | reverse complement strand
TCGACGTCACGGCGCTCGACGTGGTGGACTCCTTCGCGACGCGGACCCTTCGCGGCATCGCCTACGCCGCGCGGCTGCGCGGCGCGCGGACCGTCGTCGTGGGGATCCAGCCCGAGGTGGCCTTCGCCATGGTGCAGCTCGGGCTGACCCTCGACGGCGTGGAGACGGCGCTGGACCTCGAGGAGGGCCTGGCCCTCGTGAAGGGCAGCGCCGGACGGAGCGCGCGCGATGCAGACTGAGACGCTCGCGATGCCGGCGCAGACCCTCGTCCCCATCGAGCGCGAGGCGGACATCGTCACCGCGCGCCAGAAGGGCCGCGAGCTCGCGGCGGCGAGCGGCCTCTCGGCCACCGAGCAGACGCTCATCGCCACCGCCATCTCCGAGCTGGCGCGGAACATCGTGGTCTACGCCCGGCGCGGGGAGGTGATCCTCGCGCCGCTGGAGCGCAACGGCCGCCGCGGCGTCCTGGTGGTGGCGCGCGACGCCGGGCCGGGCATCGCGAACCCGGAGCTGGCCATGCGGGACGGCTACTCGACGTCGAACAGCCTGGGGATGGGCCTTCCCGGAGCCCGCCGGCTCATGGACGAGTTCGAGCTCTCCTCGGTCCTCGGCAAGGGCACCACCATCGTCATGAAGAAGTGGGTGCGATGAGCTCCGCGGAGGAGCGAGAGCCGCTCGGCTACGACTGGGGCTGGGCCGGACGCGCCCTCGAGGCGGACTCGGGCGACGTCCACGTCGTGGCCCGCTCGCCCCGGGGCGCGCTGGTCGGCGTCATCGACGGGCTCGGGCACGGGACGGAGGCCGCCCTCGCCGCCCGCCGCGCCGCGCGCCTCGTCGAGGCCCTTCCCTCGGAGCCGCTCGCCACGCTGTTCGAGCGGTGCCACGAGGCGCTCCACGGCACGCGCGGCGCCGTCATGAGCCTCGCCTCCATCGACGCGCGCGACGCGCACATGACCTGGATCGGCGTCGGGAACGTGGAGGGGGTCCTCTTGCGCGCGGATCCCGCGGCGGCGCCGGCGCGGGAGACCATCCTCCTGCGCGGAGGCATCGTCGGCTATCAGCTCCCCTCCCTCCGGCCCGAGGCGGTGCCCCTGTCGCGAGGCGACACGCTCATCCTCGCGAGCGACGGGATCCGCAGCGGGTTCGGCGACGTCCAGAGGGCGAAGGGGAGCGCGCAGGAGATCGCGGAGGCGATCCTGGCGAACCACCTCCGCCCCGACGACGACGCGCTCGTGCTGGTGGTCCGCTTCGGGGGAGGGACGCCGTGAAGGCCCGCGCCGGCGCGCCCGTCCGCATGGCCATCCGCGACGAGGCCGACGTCGTCGTGGCCCGCGCGCTCTGCCGCGAGCTGGCGCTGGAGCTGGGCTTCGGCGAGGGGCCGGCCGGGGCCGTCGAGACGGCGGTGTCCGAGGTCGCCTGGAACATCGTCGTGCACGCCCGCGCCGGGGAGCTCGACCTCGAGGTGGTGAGGGAGGGCGACCGCCTCGGCATCGCGGTGGTGGCGCGGGACGAGGAGCCCGGCATCGCCGACGTGGAGACGGCGATGGAGGACGGGTACACGACGGCGCGGGGCCTCGGGCTCGGGCTCTCGAGCGCGCGGCGGCTCATGGACGAGTTCGAGATCGCGTCGTCCGCCGGCGCCGGGACGCGCGTGACGATGAGGAAATGGGCACATGACCCCGACTGAGCCCATGAACCCCGAGCTCCTCGTGCCGGACTACGCGGCGGCGCTGCGGGAGTACGTCTCCGGCGGCGGCGAGGCCGCGCTGACGCGCGCCTACGAGCTCGGGCGCACCGCGGCGAGCCGCGGCCTCGGGATCCTGAACGTGGCCATGCTCCACCGCGAGGCCATGCTCCAGCTCCCGCCCGGCGTGGCGGGGGACCGGCGCACGGTGGGGATGGCGACGCAGTTCCTGGCCGAGAGCCTGTCGCCCTTCGAGATGACGTTCCGGTCGTACCAGGCCAACGCGCGCCTCCTCGGCCTCAGCGAGACCCTGGCGAGGCAGAACGAGGAGATCGATCGCTCGCGGGAGCAGCTCCGCGCCATCCTCGACGCCACCACCGCCGTCATCTACCTGAAGGACGCGGACGGTCGTTATCTGTTCGTGAACAGGCAGTTCCAGGAGGCGTTCGGCGTCGGGCGCGACGACGTCATCGGGAAGGCCGACGAGGAGGTGCTGCCGGCCACGGTGGCGCGAACGCTGCAGGCCGACGACGGGCGCGTGCTCGGGGCCCGCGCCCCGCAGCAGCTCGAGGAGACGGTCCCGGGAGAGGGGGGGCCGCACACCTATCTCTCCCTCAAGTTCCCGCTCCTCGATCCCGGCGGCGCTCCCTACGCCATCTGCTGCGTGGCGACCGACATCACGGAGCGCAAGCGCGGCGAGGAAGCGCTCCAGCGCGCCCGGGAAGCGGCGGAGCGGGAGCGGCAGCTCCATGAGGCCGTCCGGGTGCGGGACGAGTTCCTCGGCATCGCGTCGCACGAGCTCAAGACGCCCCTCACCTCCCTCGAGCTCCAGGTGGCGAGCCTGCAGCGGCTCGCCGCGGCCCATCCCGGCGTCCTCGTGTCGGACGAGCGCATCCAGTCCAAGTGCGAGAGCATCGTCCGGCAGGTCGAACGTCTCACCGGCCTCATCAACAACCTCATCGACGTGGGGCGGATCACCTCGGGTCGCCTCGCGCTCGAGCGCGAGCGGGTCGATCTCGGCGAGGTCGTGCACGCCGTGCTCGAGCGCTCCCGGGAGGCGATCCGCCGCTCGGGCTCCAAGGTCGCCGTGGCGATGCCCGCGCCGGTGGTGGGGACCTGGGATCGGAGCCGCCTCGAGACGGTGGTCACGAACCTCCTGTCGAACGCCGTCAAGTTCGGGAACGGGAAGCCCATCGAGATCTCCATCCGGGCGACGGCGAACCGCGCCGTCCTGGCCGTGCGCGACCAGGGCATCGGCGTCTCCGCCGAGGATCAGAAGCGGATCTTCGACCGCTTCGAGCGCGCCGTCTCGCGGCGCCACTTCGGAGGGTTCGGGCTCGGCCTCTGGGTCGCGCGCGAGGCGGTGGAGGCCCACGGCGGCACCATCCGCGTGCAGACCCGGGACGGCGCCGGCTCCGAGTTCACCGTCGAGCTGCCGCTCGACGGTCCGCGCTGACGCGGCGCCTCCGTCGCCGGTCGCAGCCCGAGGCGCTCAGCGCGCCGCCGTGCGCGCCGAGCGCAGGGCCTCGTCCAGGTACGGCTTCCAGAGCGCGGCGAGCCGGAGCGAGAGGTGCCCGATGGTCTTGTCGCTCGCGGGCACGACCACGAAGCGCGCGCCCGGAACGCTTCGCACGAGCTTCGCGCATGAGCGGGGCTCCGCCCTCGCGCACAGGCCCGTCGGGCATGCGCCCTTGGTGGCAACATACTTTGTCCCGGGATTGCCTCTTGCCATCCAATCGCAGACGGTGTTGACTGCGCGGAGACTCGGGAGGCCGACCATGACCACCCTGAACACCATTCCTGGATGCCGCAGCGCCGCCGGCGCGCTCGGGATCGGAATGCGCTCGGGCGGTCGGGTCACGGCCTGATCGCGGCCACCGCGGCCCGAGCCTCTCCCGCACCCCCAGACGCGACCTGACCCGGCGGTCCCGACCCGGGATCCGCTCGCCCGGACCGGCCCTGCCCGGCCCCCGCCGCCGGAGGCCTGCGCGAGCCGAGCCGTACACGATTGCCAGGATTGACGCACCGACCGAGGAGGCACGCCGATGATGGACATGCACGAGTCGTCAAACATTGCAAGCGGTTGGCGAGGGACGCGACCCCTCCTCGCGCGGCCCGGACGCGCGATCGATCCGCGCCGCCGCCCCGAGGCGAAACGCCGGCCCATCCGGTGTCGCCGGGACCCCGACCCATCCCGGCCTGACGAGCCAGGGTCCACGAAGGGAGCTCACCATGAGCTTCGGAGAGCTGGTTGCTGTCCTGGGGAGCGCGGAGCTGCTCCTCCTGCTGGTCACGCTGGCGGCGACGCTCGTGCAGGGCGAACGTCCGGCGCGGCTCGCCCTCGACCGGAGAAGGGGGCCGGTCGAGGCGGAGAGACCGGGCGTGAAGGAAGCCGCATGACGCGGGACGAGGCGAAACCGGGCGCGCCGCGCCCGGTCGCCGGGGGACCGACCCTCCCCGGCCTGACGAGCCAGGGTCGCGCCACGCCGGGCCGGAGCGCGTCCGCCTCGAGCGCCCGCCGCGCGAGGACCGGGCGGCGCGAAGATCGAGGTCACCGCTCCAGCCGATCGACCGGATCGAGCAGCACCTGCGGGTTCATGACGCCGGCGGGGTCGAGCGCCGCCGCGGCGGCGCGGACGAGGCGTACGCCCTGCGGGCCGATCTCTCGCTCGAGCCAGGGGGCGTGCCACGAGCCGACGCCGTGGTGGTGGCTCAGCGTCCCGCCGCCCTCGACGATGGCGCGGGTGGCCGCCCGCTTCAGCGCCGCCCACCGCGCCACGGCTCGATCGAGCTCGCGCGGGCAGCGGAAGAAGAACGTGAAGTAGAGCGAGGCGCCGTCGAGGTAGGGATGCGAGACGTGGCAGAGCACGGCGCCGCGCTCGCCCTCCGCCGCGAGGGCCCCCTCGATCGCACCGCGGACGTCGCGCGCCAGCGCCGGGAGGCGCGACCAGGGCGCGGCGGTCTCGACGGTCTCGACGGCGATGCCGCGGTCGAGGAGCGCGTCGCGCAGGTACGGGTGCCGGTAGCGGTCGGCGATCCAGCGGCGGCCGGGGCGGTCTCCCAGGCCCACGCCGCCCCGCTCGCGCAGGATCGCCGCGGCCTCGTCGAGCGCGCGCAGCCCGGCGCGATCCCCCGGCGC
>DATDDC010000625.1:0-2985 GCA_036523995.1 Anaeromyxobacter sp. | reverse complement strand
CGGCGGCCTCGAAGTAGGGCCGCCAGCCGGGGAGCCCCGAGGAATGGGCGAGGAGGTGGCGCGCCGACACGCCCTCCTTGCCCCCGGCCTCGAAGCCGCGGAGCCGCGCCGCGACCGGCGCGTCGAGCGCGAGCGCGCCCTCCCCCGCGAGCTGCGCGGCGAGCGTGGCCGTCGCCATCACCTTCGTGAGCGAGGCGACGTCGAAGAGATCGTCCTTGCCGAGCTTGCGGGGCGACGGGGTCGGGATCTCGCCGTGCCAGCTCGCGTGCACGACCGCCCCGCCCCGGCGCACGGCGGCGGAGAGCGCGGGCGCGACGCCCTCGCGGCGTCCCTCGTCGAGGACGCGCTCGATCGCCGGCAGCACCGGGGTCATGGCGCCGCCCGCTTGCGGTGAGCGTAGCGAGGCGCACGATGCCGTCGCCGAGACGGGCGCGTGAGGAGCGAGCAGCGGAGGCGCACCCTCACGGCGCCGCTTCGCGGCTCCCAGAAGAGGCTACGTCGAGCAGCGCAGCGACGAGCCCGCCCGGCGCAGGCAGGCAGCGTGCGCCGCAGTAGCTCAACGCAGGCGGGTGTCGCCATCAAACCTCGCGCCTCCCCGGCGTCCAGCCGTCGAAGAGGAGCCGCGGCGGGCCCTCCTCGTTGGGCGCGGGGGCGACGAGCGTCGCGCGCGCACCGAACGGCAGCGCGAAGTTCGCGTCGACGTGACCGGCGGGGAGGCCCTCGATGGCGGGCACGCTCAGCGCCAGCGCCGCCTCGCGCACCACGTCCGCGGCGAGCACGCCGCCGTCGTCGCAGCCCGTGAGCTGCCCCACCGCGATCCCCGCCACGCCGTCGAGCGCGCCCGAGAGCCGGAGCTGCGTCAGGCAGCGGTCGATCCGGTACGGCTTCTCGCCCACGTCCTCGAGGAAGAGGATGGCGCCGTCGAGCCGGGGGGCGAACGGGGTCCCCTGGAGGTGCGCGAGGATCATGAGCGTGCCGCCGAGGAGCGGGCCGGTGGCCCTTCCCGCGCGGATGGACCGGGACGCGACGAGCCCGGCCCCCGGGGCGGGGACCTCCCAGGCCCCGGGGCGCGGCGCGGCCCCGGAGAGGAGCGCCTCGAGGTGGGCGAGCGCGTCCTCGGGCGCGCGCCCGAGCTGCGTCACGACCGGGCCGTGCACCGTGGCGAGCCCCGCGCGGTTCAGCAGGGCGTGCAGCGCCGAGATCTCGGAGAACCCCACGAGGATCTTCGGGCGCTCGAGCAGCGGCGCGGGATCGATCCCGGGGAGGATGCGCATCGCGCCGTATCCCCCGCGGGCGCAGAAGATGGCGCGGGCCTCCGGATCCGCGACCGCCTCGCGCCACTCCTCGATCCGGCGGGCATCGTCGCCCGCGAGGTACGCGCGCCGGGTGGTCACGTCCGGGCGAAGCCTGGGACGCAGGCCCAGGCGGCCGGAGAGGACCTCCATCCCCCGGGCGAAGGCGTCGGGGTCGAACGGGCTCGCCGGCGCGATCACGCGTACGGCGTCGCCTTTCCGGAGGGGCGGGGGGACGATCACGCCGCGCGAACATAACGCTCCCTCCCTCCCTCTGGTAGCCGATTGGAGCGTTCGTTCGCTTCTGCTAAGGTCGGCCCTTTCGCCGCAGCGCCAGCCGTGACCGGTCCCCGGCACGGACCCCGTCCCAACCGCGCCCACAGATTAGAACGTGATTGGAAAGGAGTTCGTGATGAGCCCGAAGCAGCAGCTGGAAGGCGAGGTCTTCCAACCGTCCGCGGAGGTCGTGGCCCAGGCGCGGGTGAAGGACTGGGAGGCGGTGGCGCGGCGGGCGCTCGAGGATCCGGAGGCCTTCTGGGCGGCCGAGGCCCAGGAGCTCGAGTGGTACCGGAAATGGGACAAGGTCCTGGACGCCTCCGAGAAGCCCTTCTTCAAGTGGTTCAAGGGCGCCCAGACGAACATCGTCCACAACTGCCTCGACCGGCACCAGCGCACCTGGCGCAAGAACAAGCTCTCGCTCGTGTGGGTGGGGGAGAAGGGCGAGGTCCGGACCTACTCCTACTTCGCGCTGAACCGCGACGTCTCCAAGTTCGCGAACGTCCTCAAGGCCATGGGCGTGAAGAAGGGGGACCGCGTCACCATCTACATGCCGCGCATCCCCGAGATCGTCATCGCCATGCTGGCCGCCGCCAAGATCGGCGCCATCCACTCGGTGGTGTACGGCGGGTTCTCGGTCGACGCGCTCCAGGGCCGCATCGACGACTCCGAGTCGAAGGTGGTCGTGACCGCCGACGGCGGCTTCATGAACGGCAAGATCGTGGAGCTGAAGAAGACCGTCGACGAGGCCGTGCGGCGCTGCCCCACGGTGGAGACGGTCATCGTCGTGCAGCGGACCCAGCACGAGGTCCGCATGGAGCCGGGCCGCGACTACTGGTACCACGAGCTCATGAAGCTCCCCCTCGCCACGGCCGCCTGCCCGACCGAGGTGATGGAGTCCACGGACCCGCTCTACATCCTCTACACCTCCGGCACCACCGGTAAGCCGAAGGGCCTCATCCACGGCCACGGCGGCTACCAGGTCGGCATCTACTCGACGCTCAAGTACGTCTTCGACGTCCGCGACGACGACCGCTGGTGGTGCGCGGCCGATCCGGGCTGGGTGACCGGGCACAGCTACATCGTGTACGGGCCGCTGCTCATCGGGGCGACGACGTTCATGTACGAGGGCGCGCCGACCTATCCCTATCCGAACCGCTGGTGGTCGCTCGTGGAGAAGTACGGCATCACCATCCTCTACACGGCGCCGACCGCGATCCGCGGGCTCATGCGCTTCGGCGAGTCGTGGCCGAACCGGCACGACCTCTCCACGCTCCGCCTCCTCGGCTCGGTGGGCGAGCCCATCAACCCCGAGGCGTGGAAGTGGTACCACCGCGTCATCGGCAAGGGCCGCTGCCCCATCATGGACACCTGGTGGCAGACCGAGACGGGCATGTTCATGATCACGCCCGTCCCG
>DATDDC010000624.1:0-5092 GCA_036523995.1 Anaeromyxobacter sp. | reverse complement strand
GGCGCCGTCGCCCTCGAGCCGCCGGGCCACCGTGGCGAGGCCCTCCTCCGGCGAGAGGTGCGCGAGCGCCGCGAGGGCGCGCTCCCGGGCGGGCGACGTCACGGCGCGAGCGGAACGTCGAGCACCGGCGCGCCGCGCGCCTCCGGGGCGTCGAAGTGCCACCACTCCCTCCGGCTGGCCCGGAAGCCCTCGGCCTCCATGGCCCGGCGGAGCAGATCGCGGTGGCGGCGCGCGGCGGGAGACACGCCCGCGGTGGCGTGCGCCGCGGCGCGCGGCTCGAAGGAGTCGAACGGCGTGGGCAGCTCCGCCTCGGCGCCGTCGGGCGTCGAGAGCCCGACGTCCACCGCAGCGCCGCGGTTGTGGTGCGAGCCCGTCCGCGGATCGGCGACGAAGCCCTTCTGCGGGAAGCGCCGCCACAGCTCGCGCTGCACCGAGATCGGCCGGTAGCAGTCGTAGAGCCGCAGCCGGAGCCCGTCCGCGCGGAGCCGCGCCGCGGCGCGGGCGAGCCGGTCGGCGACCGGGCCGAGGAGGAGGCAGCGCGCGCCGGAGGGATAGAGCGCGCGCCCGGTGAAGTTCCGATCCGTGGCGTAGCGGAGATCCTGGACCGCGTCGGGGATGGCGAGGGAGACGTCGACGAGCGGCGGGGGGATCGCGAGGAGCGTCGGGAGGGCGGCGGCGAGCGCGAGCACCGGCCCGCCATTCTAGCCCTGTGGCGCGCGGCGTCACGCTCGCGCCCGGGCGTTCCGGGCCTGGGGCGCGACCCGAGCCCGGCGCGCGAACGGCGCGCTCGGGATCGCGGTGAGGGCGAGGAGGAGCGAGCCGGCCACGAGGTCCGCGGCGACCGCCGCCTGCTCCGGCGCGGCGGGCGCGAAGGCCACGAGCCAGAGGCCGGGGGCGGCGAGGGCGAAGCGCGCCCGCGGCCACTCGAGCGCCGCGAGCGTCGCGATGCAGGCGAGCGAGCCCATCGCCACGTCGTACAGGATCGGCGCGACCGAGCCGTATCCGAGGACGAGCGGAGAGAGCATCAGGGCGACGCCGACGCCGAAGCTTCCCCACCGAGCGTACATGCGAAGAAGCTACATCCGGGTGGCGACGCTGCAAGGGCGGCAGGGCGCCGCCCGGCCGGCCCCTTGGGGGCTCGCCGCGCCGCCGCGCCCGAAGGATCTACACGGGCGGAAGGAGCCGGCGGAGCGGACGGGAACTGGCGCTGTCGGACGCCCCCGCTAGGATGCGTGTCGCGAATGACCTACACCGAAGAACGCGTCGCCGCCGAGATGGGCAGGGCGCTCCTCGCCATCTACCGCGCCGGGATGCAGGTGCGGCTGTGGCCGGATGCCCTGCGCGGCCGGGCGAGCGCGCGGATCATGGCCGGGCCGTCGGCGAGGCGGCGCACCGCGCCGCGCTCCGCATCGGGTCAGGGCGATTCGCCGCTCCAGGCGATCTACGCGGCCGTCGAGCGGCTCAACGCCAAGGCGGGCGCGATCGTCGTTCCGCTGGACTGATGGGGCGAGCGCAGGCCCATCCGGACGAGGCTGGGCCGGAGCCGGGCGATCCGGGGTGTCCCCCCGTCACGAGAACAATCCGTCCAGCTTCCGCTCGATGTCGCTCTGCACCTTCTCGCGCATCGATCCCGGCACGAGCATGGGGAACTTGAGGTCGACGGTGACCTCGCCGTCGCGCACGAGGTAGGAACCGGAGATCCCCATCTTCGAGACCTTCCCGGCCATCGCCGCGCCGTCCTTCCTGTAGTCGAGCGAGAGCTTCTGGGCGATCCGCGCCATCACCTCGTCGACCTTCTCGTAGATCTCGCCGGCGCTCTTTCCCGGGAACGTCCTCTTGATCTGCGGCATCGCTCTGATCCTACCTCCCCCTCGCATACTGCGTCGGATCCGGCACCCCGGCCTCGGCGAACCCCTTCCGGCGCAGGACGCACGCGTCGCATCTCCCGCACGCCCGCCCCTGGACCGGGTCGTAGCACGACAGCGTGAGCCGGTAGGGGACGCCGAGCGATGTGCCGAGCTTGATAATGCGGGCCTTCGTGAGGCGCAGGAGCGGCGCCCGGATGCGCAGCGGCCTCCCCGAGACGCCCGCCTTCGTGGCGAGGCGGGCGAGGCGCTCGAAGGCGCGCAGGAACTCCGGGCGGCAGTCGGGGTACCCGGAGTAATCGATGGCGTTCACGCCCACGTACACGTCCTCGGCCCCGATGGTCTCGGCGTGGGCGAGGGCGAGGGCGAGGAGGACCGTGTTCCGCGCGGGGACGTAGGTCACCGGGATGTCCTGGGCCATCCGCGCCGGGCTCCGGCCCTTCGGCACCGCGATGTCGTCGTCGGTGAGCGCGGAGCCGCCGAAGGCGGAGAGGTCGACCTTCACGGTCTTGTGCGCGGCGGCCCCGAGCGCCCGCGCCACGCGCCGGGCGCGGGCGAGCTCTCCGCGGTGTCGCTGGCCGTAGTCCACCGAGAGGCAGTGCGCCTCGAGGCCTGCCTGGCGCGCCACGGCGAGGCAGGTGGCGGAGTCGAGCCCGCCGGAGAGGAGCACCACCGCGCGCCGCCGCCTCGCCATGCTCGCTCCTACGGCGCGCCGGCGAGCGCGTACCGCGCCGCGCACGGAAGCGTGCACGCGCCGCAGGTGCCCGGGCCGCCCACGGGGCTCATCTCCTCGACGAGCACGCCCGCGAACCCCGACGGCGCGCCGCTCCCGTCCTGGCTCACGTTCCCGACGACGAAGAGGCGGAGCGTCGCCGAGCACGTCGCCGCGCAGGAGGCGAGCACGGCGCCGTCGGTGCTGCCCTGGACCGAGTACCGCAATCCGCTGCGCTGGCCGAAGAGGACGATGCCGGTCGGGCGGCACAGGGCGGCGGACTGCGTGGAGGGATCGGCCGCGAGGAGCCCGTCGAAGGGAGGGAGGACGTCGGGGAACTGCGGCTCCTTCGGCGGCTGGTCCGGGGGCTGGGGCGGGTCGCAGTCCAAGGTGGAGGGCACGGGATCGAGCCCGGCGAGGGCGGGATCGTTCAGGAAGACCTGGGTGCCCGTGAAGTGGAACCGCGCCACCGGCTCGCCCGGGCACTCCTGGGTGGGCGGATCGCTGCACGCCCCGAGGGCGGCGACGGCGAGAGCTGCGGCGGTCGCGGCGCGGCGCACGGTGGGAATCTACCGGATCACGAATCCGCGTTCAGCACCGCCGCCCGCAGGTCGAGGAACGGCTCGGAGAGCGCGAACAGGGCGAGGTCGCGGAGATCCGGCAGCGCCAGGGCCTGGACCGCGTCGACGGGCCCCGCCGTCTCGAGCCGGCGATCGAGCAAGGCGAGCGCGTGCAGGGCGAAGCCGGGATCGCCCGCGTAGAGCAGGCCCACGCGGTTCGCGGTGCGGCGCAGGGCCGCCGCGAAGGCGCGCGGGTCCAGCGCGGCGAGCTCGCTCGCCGCGTCGGCGCCGAGCTCCGAGGCGGCGGCGCGCGCCTCCGGCGGCACCTGGGACTCGAGCACCGCGAGGAACGCTCCCGCGCGCTCGGCCGGCAGCCCCAGGCTCGGCGGCGCCCCGGCCGCGAACCGGCACGCCAGCTCGAGCAGGATGCCGACGTCCTTGGGCGCGAACTTCCCGGCCAGGGCCCAGCCGCGATCGAGCAGGTCCAGGGTCCGCGCGACGAGGAAGGCCAGCGCCGGCTCGGGCAGCTCGGCCACGCGGGCGCTCGCGACGACGGAGGGCGGCTGCGTGTTCTCGAGGGCGAGATCGAGGCCGCCGCGCGACGTGAGGAACACGGCGTGGGGCCGGGTGCCGAGCGCGCCGGCCGCGCTCTCCACGACCCGGGCCAGCACGGGCGCCCGGGCCGGATCGAGCCGATCCGACGGCTGGGCGCCTCGCCGGGGGAGATCCGCGGGGAAGAGCGGCTCGAGCCAGGGGGCGAGGAGCTGGAGGAGCCGCCCGAGCGGCCCCACCGCGCCGGGCACCGCGACGCGGGTGCGGAGCTCCTCGGGGACGTGGGGCGCGATCCGGCCGCGCCTTGGCGGCAGGTTGGCCGAGGGCGCCACGAACGCCGCGAGCGACGCCGCGATCCGGCCCTGCTCCGCCGTGCGGGCCCCGCTCGCGGACGGGTCCGCGGCGAGCGTCCCGCAGACCCGGGCGACCCCGGCGAGCGCGCCCGCGTCGGCCGGATCCCGCCTCGCCATGTCCAGCCACGAGGCGAGCGCGCGCGGCGCGCTCTCGGGCTGGGCGGCCCAGAGCTGGTTCAGCTCCCACCGCGTGTCGGCGTCGTCCGGCACGAGGGCGAGGGCCTTCTCCAGCATGACGCCGGCGCGATCGGGCTTCCCCAGCTTCTCGCGCAGCACGCCGGCGAAGTGGCGGAAGCGGGCGGCGGCCGCGAGCGGGTCGTACGCCGCGATGGCGTCGGCGCAGATCTCCCCGAGCTGCACGTACTCCTCGTCGCGGCCGAGCTTCTCTGCGATGCGCGAGAGATCGCGCGCCACGGTGAGATCGGAGGGCTCTCGCGCGAGCGCGAGGGAGAGCCAGTCGAACGCGCCCGCGAGGTCCCCCGCCTCCATCCGCAGCCGGCCGTTGTGCGCGAAGTCCTCGGGCCGGGTGGACGCCGCACCCTGGTGCGACTCGACGCCGATGCCGACCGCCGCCTCGGACTCGGGCTCGCCGAAGGCGAACGCCTCCTCCGGAAGCTGCGGCTCCTGGGCGCCCGGCTCGCTCGCCTCGGCCATGGGCGGCTGCCACGCTCCGGAGGGCTCGCCCTCCGGCGCGGCGGGCTCCGCAGGGGGGGCGACGAGCGGGGCCTCCCCGCCTCCGGGCTGGGCCTCGGCGGGCGCCTCCTCGGTGAAGAAGTCGACGTCGTCGAGGTGGAGCTCCGGCATGGGCGCCTCGCCCTCGGGCTCGTGGCCTCCCGCGGCGAAGGCGTCCTCGAGCTGGATCTCGTCCTCGGAGCCCTCGCCGTGCTCGGCCGCGCGCTCCGCCAAGGCGGCGGGCGAATGCTCGGCGTCCTCGAGGCGGACCTCGGCGGCCGGAGACTCGTCCGGCGGCGTCTCCCAGGGGGCGGCCGCGCCCTCCGCCGCGGCGCCGTCGTCGGCGAGCGACACCGGCGTCTCGGCGCGCCGGCGCGC
>DATDDC010000623.1:0-16936 GCA_036523995.1 Anaeromyxobacter sp. | reverse complement strand
TGCCTCAACCCAAGACGAGGCCTGACTCTCCTGTCCCCAGTCTGCAGGGACCCTGCGATCGGAGTCTGAAATCAGAGGTACCCTGCGGTTCCTGCCTCAACTGGAGATCGCCGATCTCGCGGGCCAGCGCCGTCGCGCGCGGCGTGGCGATCCCCTCGAGCGCGTCGAAGGGCACGCCTGCCATGCGGATCTGGAAGATCTCTGCGAGCTCGTAGCCGGTCGGGTCCAAGCGCGGGCTCCTTCAGCGGGCCGGGAGGACGAGCGTGCGCAGCTCGAACGTGCGCCGGCCGCCCTCCTCGCGCCAGAGCAGCTCGTCCGGCGCGGGCAGCATCTCGGCGACGTCGAGCTCGCCGTGCCGCTCCATCCAGCGCGCTAGGACGTCGAGGAAGGGATGGGACTCGAGGTCGACGAAGATGGGCTTCGCGTCCTTGTCGCGCCCGCCCGCGCCGAGCCGGCGCACCGCGGTCTCGGTGGGGCGGACGTACACGAAGCGCGGGATGCCGCGTGCGGAGCGGAGCCGGTCCAAGTCGATGGCGATCTCGGGCGAGCGGTTCCGATACGGCGCGCGCGGCAGGTCCGCCGCCCGGACGATCCAGCTCTCGCGCTGCACGACCACGCCGCCCACCTCGAGCCGCGGGGAGTGATCGCCGAGCGGGAAGACGAACGGGTGGAAGCCGAACCCGAGCACCCAGGACCGCGCGAAGGAGCCGCGCTCCTCGCCGCCGGCGCGGATGCGGACGTCGCCGTCCGCCGCCACGACCACCTCCGCCTCGGCGGGCCGGAAGGTCCGCCACTCCCGCGGCGCGGCGCTCGGGCCCACGTAGGTGAAGAGGTCCTGCACCGGGCGGAGATCGAGCATGGTGTGGGAGAGGTCGTCGGTCGGCAGGCCCCAGTCGCAGAGCGTGCCCGCGGCGCGGTGCACGGCGGCGCCGAAGGCGTCCGGATCCGGCGCGGCGAAGGCGAAGCCGTGCTGGAGCAGGGCGCCGGCGAGGTGCAGCTCGGCCACGACCCAGCGGCGCTTCCCCGCCGCGACGTCCGCCTCCGTCGCCGCGGCGAGCTGGAGGTCGGCGGACGGATAGGTGAGCGCGTCGAAGCGCGGGAACTGGAAGCGCCGGCGCACGACCGCGCAGTCGTGGGCCGAGAGCTCGACGGCCCTCGCCTCCCGGCGGCCCTCCAGCTCCTCGCGGAAGGCGGCGCGCACCTCCCGCCAGGCGAGGTGGGCGAGGGCGGGGATGCCGATGCCGGCGAGGGGGAGCCCCGCCGCCTCCGCCGCGCGCAGGAACGAGGGGAGCGGCACCGGCCCGCCGCCCGGAGCGAGCGCGGCGTGGAGCTGGGCGAGCTTCGCGTTCACCCGATGTGCAGCGAACGCGTAGGTGTCCCGCCAGAGATCGAACCAGGGCGCGGCGCGCTCGGCGATCTCGCGCGCCTCGGCGGCCCCCAGCCGGAACGCGGGAGGGCGGGCGCACTTCTCGCCGAGGACGTTCGCGCCGCGGTAGAGGACGCGCTTCCCCACGCCCGGGGATCCCGACGGCGCCGCTCCCGTCTCGGCGAGGAGGGCGCGCGCCCGGCCCAGGAGCTCGCGGCGTGCGGCGGGGTCCGCCTCGCGGGCGAACGCCTCCGGGATCGCGGCGAGGGCGGTGAGCGCGGGGAGCCACCTCCGGCGAGGCTCGCCCTCGCGCCAGCGCTCCACCCGGGCGCGCAGCGCGCCGATGCGATCGAGGACGTAGGCGGGGCACTCGGCGGCCCAGAGGACGGCGCCGCCGTCGGCGAGCCGCGCCAGCCGCGCCTCGTCGCCGAGGGCATGGGCCGGCGACTCGCCGTCGACGCGGGCGAGGAGCGCGCGGTCCGCCGGGTCGAGCGGGAGGCGCGCTCCGCTGTCGAGCCTCAGGACTGCGTCCGCATCGATGCGGGCGTGCGGGTGGAGGCGCGGGGCGATCTCGGGGCGGACCGCCGGGTCCGCGTTCATGGCGGCGACGACGGCGTCCGCCACCCACCGCTCCAGGAACACCCGCCGGCGCAGACCGGGCCCGGGCTCGATCCGCACGCCGCGGAGAGCCGGGTCGACGCTCCCCCACGACATCGGCCCGTAGACGGAGACGGTCTCGTTCTTCGTGGCCAGGCGCTGCACGTACATGAGCAGCGTGCGGTCGCGGCCGCCGTCCTTGAGCCGCGACGCCGTCCACTCGCCGTCGGGGGTGATGTCCAGGGCGAGCTCCTCCACGGTCGGTGAAGCGAAGAGCGCGTAGCTCGGGAGGAAGCCGAGGGCGGCGCGGCGCAGCGCGCGGAACCCCCGCTCCAGCTCGGCCCCGAGCGCGTCCGCGTGGGCGGCGCGGAGCCGGTCGAGGGCGTCGGCCGCCTCGGCGTAGGCGCGCACCTCCGGCCCCGAGCCCGGCGGCACCTTGGCGAGGCGCATGCGCTTCCGCACGAGGCGGGTGGCGTCGGCGATGCGGTTCCGCGATCCCGTCCGATCGCGGGCGAGCGCATCGAGCGCCGCCGCCGCGAGCCGCTCCAGCGCCTCCTCGCCAGCGCCCATCTCGCGCGCGATGGCGATGGCCCGCGGCGTCGCCACGGGCTCGAGCACGTCGAAGGGGACGCCCGCCATGCGGACCGGGAACTGCGGGGCGAGCTCGTAGGCGCGCGGCGAGGGGGGATCCGAGGGCATCCGCAGGCGTCTCCGTGGCGAGGGGGACGACAGGATAAGCGAGGCGGCTCGCTTCACGGTAGGCGTCGTCTGCGCCCCGGAGGTGGCGTGTTCACCGCCGGCGCTGCACCGCGTCGGACCTGGGGTATCGTCGCCGGGCGATGTCCTCGCCCGCCCGCCTCGCCGTCCTCGCGACGCTCGCGCTCGCGGCCTGCGGCGGGTGGAGGAGGTCCAGCCTCCCGCGCCCCTCGCGGATCCGGTGCGCGTGTCCGGCGCGAGCCCGTTCGCGGCCGGCTGCAATCCGGCGCCACAGGGCGCGACGCGCTACGTGGGAGCGGAGGTGGAGCCCACGCTGGCGGTGAACCCGACCGATCCCGATCACCTGGTCGCGGCAACGTCCACGGACGGGGGCCGGACCTGGCGCGACGCGCCGCTGGGCGGACCGTTCGACCTGCGCACGGCCCCCGACGCGGGCGGCTGGTTCCTCGGCGACTACACGGGGCTCGTGCCCGTGCGCGGCGGCTTCCGCGCGCTCTTCGGGATGAGCGGTGCCTCCACCGACCTCTTCGCCTCGCGGTAGCCCGGCGCGCCGTTATCATGAGCGGATGATCGCCGACGCTTCGCGACACCTGTGCGGCACCCCCGACGACCTCACGGCCGGCTGCCGCGCGGACATGGAGCGGGCGCGGGCGGAGTCGGCGCGTGCCAGGGGGGCCGTGGGGCGCGACGGGCCGCGCGTGCTGCGCGCCTTCGACACGGCCTTCGCGGCCCTGGCCGACGCGGCGGCCCGCGCCAGCCTGGCGCGCAACGTCCACCCCGATCCGGCCATGCGCGACGTCGCGGAGTCCGCCGAGCGCGAGGTCGATGCGCTCTCCACCGAGCTGTCCCTCGACCGCGGCCTCTACGACGCGCTGCTCTCGGTCGATCCCTCCGGCGAGGACGCCGCCACGCGCTACCTCGTCGAGAAGAGCCTCCGCGACTTCCGCCGCGCCGGCGTGGATCGGGACGAGCCCACGCGCGCGAAGGTGCGCGCGCTCCGCGAGGAGCTCGTCTGCATCGGCCAGGAGTTCGGGCGGAACATCAAGGACGACGTGCGCCGGATCGAGCTCGATCCCGTCGAGCTGGACGGGCTCCCCGAGGACTGGCGCCGCGCCCATCCGCCCGGCCTCGACGGGAGGGTGACGGTCACGACGGACAACACGGACTACGTGCCGTTCATGACGTACGCCCGGAGCGGGCGCGCCCGCGAGGCGCTCTGGCGGCTGTACCGGCTCCGCGGCCATCCCAGGAACCTCGACGTCCTCTCGCGCATGCTGGCGCGGCGCGCGGAGCTGGCGCGCGTGCTCGGCTACCCCTCGTGGGCGGCGTACGTCACCGAGGACAAGATGATCCGCTCCGCGGAGGCGGCGGCGGCCTTCATCGAGCGGATCACCGGCGGCGCGGAGGCGCGGATGCGCCGCGACTTCGCCCAGCTCCTCGATCGCAAGCGCGCCGACGCCCCGGCCGCCGAGCGAGTGGATCCCTGGGACTCGGCCTTCCTCCAGGAGCGCATCAAGGCGGAGCGCTACGGCTTCGACTCCCAGTCGGTGCGGCCCTACTTCGAGTACGCGCGCGTGAAGCAGGGCGTGCTCGACGTGACCGGGCGGCTCTTCGGCATCGCCTACCGGCGCGCGCCCGAGGCGGCGGTGTGGCACGCGGACGTGGAGGCGTACGACGTCGGGGAGGACGGCCGGGTCCTCGGGCGCATCTACCTCGACATGTTCCCGCGCGAGGGCAAGTACAAGCACTACGCCCAGTTCACGCTCGCGTCGGGCCAGGAGGGCGTCCGCCTCCCCGAGGGCGTGCTCGTGTGCAACTTCCCTCGCCCCGCGCCCGGCGCGCCCGCGCTCATGGAGCACGGCGACGTGAAGACGTTCTTCCACGAGTTCGGCCACCTCCTGCACCACGTGCTGGGCGGCCGGACGCGCTGGGCCGGCCAGTCCGGCGTGGCCACGGAGTGGGACTTCGTGGAGGCGCCCTCGCAGATGTTGGAGGAGTGGGTCTGGGATCCCGGCGTGCTGGCGCGCTTCGGCCGCCACGTCGAGACCGGCGAGCCCATCCCCGCCGCGCTGGTGCGCCGCATGAAGGCCGCGGACGAGTACGGCAAGGGCCTCATGGTGCGCCAGCAGATGTTCTACGCCTCGACGAGCCTCGAGCTGCACCGCCGCGACCCCGAGGGCCTCGACACCACCCGCCTCGTGGCCGAGATGCAGGAGCGCTACACGCCCTTCCGCCACGTGGAGGGGACGTACTTCCAGGAGTCCTTCGGCCACCTCGACGGCTATTCGGCCATTTACTATACGTACATGTGGTCCCTCGTCATCGCCAAGGACCTCTTCGGCCCGTTCCGGGCGGCCGGCCTCATGGACGCGGGGGTGGCGCGGCGCTACCGCAAGGCGATCCTGGAGGCCGGAGGCTCGAAGCCCGCCGCCGAGCTGGTGAAGGACTTCCTGGGGCGGCCGCACGCGTTCGAGGCGTTCGAGGGGTGGCTCAACGCGGAGTGAATCGACGGCGAGGTTCGGTTTCACCACCTTCGCCGACGTCCTCACACCGCTCCTTCCGGCGATCTCGCCCGGGGCCCTCCGCTGCGCGGCTCGCCTCTCAAGCGTCCGTTTCACGTCGAGGCGACGACCGTTTCCCGTCCAGGCCCTTCCGGGCAGGAAATATTCGCGAGCGGGCTACGGGTTTGGCCTTCGGATTCGACGGCATCGCCCGTTGAGCGGACGACTCCATCGGATCGAGCGGCGGCATCGCCGCGGCACCGCAGTCGAAAGGAGAACACGTCATGCGCATCCTCGACGCGCTCGTGGTCGGCGGCTTCCTCATCGGAGCCGTGTCCGCCTTCGGGCAGACCACGCCTCCGTCTCAATCACCGGCTCCGGCCGACGCGCAGCCGGCGCCCGAAGCCAAGCCTCCAGACGAGATGCCGCCTCCAGCACGCGAGGAGACGACGAAGGCCGACGAAAGCATGAAGCCGAAGGCGACGGCGAAGACGAAGACCGTGGCGAAGACGAAGTCGATCAAGAAGACCTCGACCAAGGCGAAAGCCGAGGGGACGACGGCGGGTGAGAAGAAGGCCGCCGACGAGAGCAAGTAGCTCCTCTCTGCGAAAAGGGGGGGGACGAACGGAAAGGAGAGACCCATGAGCTCGAACCAGAGAAGGAACCGCGGAGCCATCGCCCCCATGCGCGGATCGCGATGCGAGGTCGCGCGAGGCGTCGCCCTCGCCATCGCGCTCGGCGCCCTCGTCGCCGCCCCGGCGGCCCGCGCGGACACCTTCACCGTGGAGGCCATCGGCGGCTGGCAGAACCTGCAGCCCTCCACCGCCAGCGTAGGGAACGCGATCGCAGGCCGGGAGGGCACGGCCATCCTGGGCGGCGACGTCCTCGTCGGCCTCGGCGGCCTCGGCCTGGGCCTCGGGGTCGACAAGACCGTGAGCGGAAGCGCGCGGCCCTGGGCCGGCTCCATCATGGCGGGGTTCCTCATCCCGCTTCCGCTCGGCTTCCGCGTCGATGCGCTCGGCGAGATGGGCCGGCGGGCTCCGGAGTTCGACGGCCTCCTCCATTCCGGCACGACGTTCCTCGGCCTCCGACCCGGCGTCAGCTTCCCGGTCGGACGATCTCCGCTCCGCCTGGGCCTCACCGGTCTGGCCCGGTGGCCCACGTCCGGCGGCAGCCTCGGTTCGCCCGACTACGCGATCGTCGGTCGCGTGGGCTTCGAGTGAGCGCCACCGGCGGGACCGCGCTCGCGAGGAGGGCCCGTGCCCCCGGGCTCACCGGCTCGAGCGCGAAGCGCGGTTCCGCCGCGGTCCCTCACCGGCACGCCGGCAGCTGCGGCGGCACGCTCGTCGTGAACCGGTTCCCGCTCCAGCAGTTTTCCGCGCCGCTCCCGTCCCACACGAGATCGGCCGCCAGCGCGTCGAAGGGGGGCGGCAGCGAGGCGGCGGCCGCGGCGTTGCCGAGGACCTGGTTCCCGAGGACGCGGTCGCCCACCGGATCGGGATCGACGTCCAGCCCGTCGCAGGGTTGGCCCTGCAGCGCCAGCCCGAGGCAGAGGCTCACCACGGCGATGCCGGCGAAGCCGTTGCCGGTGACCTCGTTCCCGGCGACGGTGGTGCCGCGCCCGCCCGCGACGAGGATGCCGAGGCCGGGGGGCAGCACGCCCAGGATGTCCTCGGGGCTCGCCGTGTTCGCGCGGTTGTTGTCGCGCACGGAGTTCCCCGCCACGAGCGTCGCCTCCTGCGTCGTGCGCTCCAGGAACGGCAGGATGTCCACGAAGAGGCCGAGGGTGTTGCCGAACACCCGGTTGCCGATGGCGGCGCAGTTGCGGCTGTTCTCGATCTCGATGCCGAGCTCGTTGTCGGTCGCGACGTTGCTCGCCACGAGCACCCGGTCGCTCTGGCCGACGTAGATGCCGGCGTCCGTGACGGTGCCCGTGACGACGTTGCGTGCGATGAGGCCGTTCCGCGAGACCACCGGGAAGAGCCCGTAGACGCCGCTGCCCTGGGCCTCGTTGCCGACGATCGAGAACCCGTCGACGCACGCGAGGTGCACGCCGTGGGCGGCGAAGCCGCGCACCGTGAAGCCGCTGATGGAGAAGCCGTGGAGGGCGGTCCCGACGAGGCCGCAGGGCGGGTGCTCGTCGTCGGCCTCCGCTGCGGCTCCGGCCGAGTCGGTGGGGCTCACCCAGATCCCGAAGCTCTGGCCGCCCGCGTTCTCGAGGACGACGGGATGTCCGGGGCTCGAGCGGCCCACGAGCGCGATGCCGTCCAGGGTGACGGTGAGGGCGTTGAGGTCGCCCGGCGCGCCCTCGCGGTACGTGCCGGGGAGGACCTCGATCCGGTCGCCGGGCGAGGCGCGCGCGAGCGCGGCGCGGATCGAGTCGCCGGGCCGCACCACGATCGTGGCCGCCCAGGCGGGAACGGCCGCGGCGAGGAGGAAGGCGGACGCGGCGCGCGCGAGCCACCGGCGATTCGCAGCCACGGTCCGGAGGACCGCCTCGCCGAGCATGGGACCCGCTCCTTCCTGGCGCGCGGCACGGGCCCGTCGAGCGACGCGCGCGTGAGACCTCGGAGTACGACGGGCCGGCCCTCGTCCGGCTACCCGCTCGGCCGGATGGAGGCTCAGCCATTTTGGGGCGTCGAGACATACGGGAACCCCGTCGCCGGCTCGGTCGGCACGAGCTCGTGGAACTGGCGCAGGTCGATGACGAAGGCGCCGTCCGGAGCCTCGGAGGTGATGTCGGCCAGGCGGGCGCCCCAGACGATCGACTGCGCGATCCAGGTGTGCCGGGCGTGGACGAGCTGGAGCGAGGTGTCGTCCACGCCGGAGACGGTGAGGGTGAGCTCGGCGTCCGACGACGCCAGCGACTCGGGCGTCTCGCCGTGCAGGGGGCTCCCCGGCTCGATCCGGTGATTGACGTTCCAGGCGCGGGAGAGGCCGGGAGCGTGATCGCGGACGAGGCGAAGGTCCACGGTGCGGTAGACGGTGACGCCCTCGGCGGTGCGCGTCGTGCGCATGAGCGTGAGCTTGAACGACGCGTCGATGATCACGTTCCGCCGCTCGTTCCCCACCCGCATCGTGAGCGTGGGCACCCCGTCGAACGGCGAGATCGCCGCGCGCGTCGAGAACAGCACGCGCGCCCGAGTCTGCGAGAAGCGGGCGAAGACGAGGCCGGTGGCGAGGGCGGTCACCACGAGGCCGGCCACGGACTCGGCCACCACGACGACGTTCGCCGCGCGGCTCTCGGGGTACATCGATCCGTAGCCGATGGTGCCCATGGTCTGCACGCTGAAGAAGAACGCGTCGGCGAAGGAGCCGGGCGCCGCGTGGGCGATGCCGCCCACGGCCAGGTACAGGGCGGCGAAGAGGACGTTGAGGGCGAGGTAGACGCCGACGATGACGGCGAGGGCCGCCCACCACGGCACGCGCAGCATGCCGTGGTAGAGGTCGCGCAGGCCGTGGCGCGCGCCCCCCACCACGCGGATCTGGTATCCCTCGCCGGAGTAGGTCTCGTGACGGGGCGTTCTGGGCATGCCGGAGTCATGGCGCGCGCGGGCGCGGGCGTCCACCGGTGGCGCTCCCGGAGCCGGAAACCACCCAACCGAGTTGACCGCCCGAGCGCGGTCGCGGTACGCGATCGAGCAACCGAGGAGACGGACATGATCGGCTTCGCGCTCACCGACGAGCAGAGGGCGCTCCAGGACACGGCCCGGCGCTTCGCCCGTGCGGAGATCGCGCCGGTGGCGGCGAAGCTCGACCGCGAGGAGCGGTTCCCGCGCGAGATCTGCGAGAAGGCCTTCGAGCTCGGCCTCGTGAACCTCACGCTGCCGGCGGAGCTGGGCGGGCCCGGGCTCTCCCACGTGGAGCAGGTGCTCGTCCAGGAGGAGATCGCGGCGGGCTGCGTGGCGGTGGCGACGACGCTCGTGGCGAACGATCTCGCCCTCCTCCCCATCCTCCTCGCCGGCAGCGACGATCAGAAGGAGCGGCTCCTCCGCCCCTTCACCGAGCGGCTGCGCTTCGCGAGCTTCTGCCTCACCGAGCCGGGGGCCGGCTCGGACGCCGCCGGCATCGCCACGCGGGCGACGCGCGACGGCGACGGCTACGTGCTCGAGGGCACGAAGTGCTTCATCACGAACGGCGGCGTGGCCGATCAGCTCACGGTGTTCGCCACGGTGGACCCGAAGCTCGGCCGCCGCGGCATCTCCTGCTTCGTCGTGGAGGGCCGGCCCCCCGGCCTCACCGTGGCGAAGAAGGAGGAGAAGATGGGCCAGCGCGCCTCGGAGACCGTCATGCTGCACTTCGACGGCGTGCGCGTCCCGGCGAGGAACCTCATCGGCGCGGAGGGCGACGGGTTCGGCATCGCCATGGCCACGCTCGACAACTCGCGCCCGCTCACCGCCATCTTCGCGGTGGGGATCGCGCGCGCCGCCCTGGAGCACGCCATCGCCTACGCCCGCGAGCGGCGCCAGTTCGGCCGGCCCATCGCCGAGCTGCAGGGCGTCCAGTTCATGCTCGCCGACATGGCGAGCGACGTCGAGGCGGCGCGGCTCCTCACCTGGAAGGCCGCGTGGCTCCTCGACGACGGCCAGCGGAACACCCTCGTCTCGTCGCACGCGAAGCGCTTCGCCGCCGACATGGCCATGAAGGTCACGACGGACGCGGTGCAGATCTTCGGCGGCTACGGCTACACGAAGGACTACCCGGTCGAGAAGCTCATGCGCGACGCCAAGCTCATCCAGATCTACGAGGGGACGAGCCAGGTGCAGCGCGTGGTCATCGCGCGGGAGCTCCTGCGCGGCTGACCCGCCCGCGCCGCCGCGCCGGCGATGGCCCCTTGACGCCGCCGCCGCGATGAAGTGGTATTGGAGTACCGAATTATTGCCTTCCCCCCGGGCGGCCCCCGGCCGCCTCGACCCGGAGGTCTCGCGTGCGCCTCGCCAGGCTCGTCCTCGCCGTGCTCCCGCTCCTCGCCGTCCTCCCCGGGGCCTCCGCCGCCGACCCCATCGTCCTCGGCGTCCCCACCGCCCTCGGCACCATCGAGGGCCAGGACTCGCTCCGGTCCGCTCAACTCGCAGTGAAGGAGATCAACGACGCGGGCGGCGTCCAGGTCGGCAAGGAGAAGCGCAAGCTCGAGATCGTCTCCATCGACACGCGCGAGGCCGAGGCCGGCGTGCCCGTGAACGACGCCCTCGCCGCCATGGAGAAGCTCATCAGCGAGAAGAAGCCGGCGGCCATCGTGGTGGGCGCCTTCCGCTCCGAGGTGCTGGTCTCGGCGATGGACATGGTCGCCAAGGTGAAGATCCCGTACCTCTGCACCATCGGCATGTCGCCGGTCTTCGATCAGAAGATCGCGGCCGAGTACGACAAGTACAAGTACGCCTTCCGGCTCTCCCTCTCGGCGCCCTTCCTCGTCGGCAACATGGGAAAGGTCATGGCCTTCCTCAAGGCCAAGTACGGCTTCGACAAGGTCTACTTCGTCCACCAGGACGTGGCCTGGGCGAAGGGCACCATCGGCGGCCTCTCCAAGGTGACCGAGGCGGCGGGCTGGAAGGTGCTCGGCGCCGACGCCTATCCCACCGGCTCGCGCGACTTCTCGGCGAGCCTCACCAAGGCCAAGGCGGCCGGTGCCCAGGTGGTGGTGCCGCTCTTCGACATGCCCGAGTCCGGCGTGCTCGTGAAGCAGGCCCGCTCCATGAAGGTCCCCGCCCTCGTCTCGGGCTTCATCAGCCCGGCCGCGCCCGGCACGGCCTGGACGACCTTCAAGGGCGACATCGAGGGCCTCGTGAACTTCCTCTTCGAGCCCGGCGCCATCCCGCTCCCCACGGCGCGCTCCAGGGCCTTCACCGAGAACTACGGCAAGGCCTACGGCGCCGAGGCGCGCGACAGGCTCTCCGGCCACGGCCCCGGCCCGTCCTACGACTCGGTCTACGTCCTCGCCAAGGCCATCGAGCGGGCGGGCTCGCTCGACCCCGACGCCGTCGTCGCCCAGATCGAGAAGACGGACATGGAGGGCGCGGTCGGCCGGGTGATCTTCAACAAGACCCACTCCGTCCCGTACGGCGACGATCCCAAGGCGGGCGGCGCGAGCCTCGCCTTCCAGTGGCGGAAGGGGAAGCGCATCGTGGTCTTCCCCGAGGCCATCGCCGACGGCCAGATCGAGCTGCCCACCCGGTGACCGGGCCGAGCCGCGGGCCGGAGCGCCGAAGGAGGCGCCCGGACCGCGGACGGCGCCGGCCCCGACATCCCAATGGACGGCCTCCTCGCCAGCACGCTCGTCTTCGGCCTCGTGAGCGCGGCGACGCTGCTCCTCACCGCGCTCGGCTTCAGCCTCACCTTCGGCCTCTCCGGCGTCGCGAACTTCGCGCACGGCGGGCTGTACCTGCTCTCGGGCTTCACGGCCTGGATGCTCATGAAGCTCGGCCTGCCGTTCCTCGCGGCGGCGGCGCTCACCGTGGCCCTCGTGGGCGCGCTCGGCGCGCTCCTCTACCGCGTGGTGATCATGCCGGTGCGGGGCATCGTCCTCGCCGAGGTGATCAGCACCTTCGCGGTGGGCGTCGCCATCATCGAGTTCTTCCGCTGGAAGGGCTTCACCACCTACGACTACGCGCTGCCCGAGCTCGTCGAGGGCTCGGTGGAGCTCCTCGGCGTGAGCGTCGACTGGCAGCGGCTCCTCATCGTCGCCATCGCGCTCGCGCTGACGCTCGGCCTGTGGGCCTTCACGCACTGGACCAAGATCGGCCTCGCCCTGCGCGGCATGTCGCAGGACGAGTACACGGCGCTGTCCGTCGGCATCGAGTCGGACTGGGCCGCGATGCTGTCGCTCGCGCTGGGCTCGGCGCTCGCCGCGGTGGCGGCGGTGGTGCTCCTCCCGCTCGGCATCATCTCCATCAACTCCGGGTACGACGCGCTCCTCGTGGCGCTCGCCGTCACCGTGCTCGGCGGCCTGGAGAGCACCGCCGGGATGATCATCGGCAGCCTCGTCCTGGGCTTCGCGGTGACGGCCACCGGCAACTACATCGGCCCGCGCTGGGGCGAGGTGGTCTACCTCGGCGCCATCGTCCTCGTGCTCGCCTTCCGGCCCTCGGGCCTGCTCGGCGCGTCGAAGGAGCTGGAGGAGCGTGTCTAAGGTCCCGCACGGCTTCCGCCGGGAGCGTGTCGACCGCGGCGTCGCGGTCCGGACGCGGGACGTCTTCGCCCTCGCCTCGGGGCGCGATCTGGCCTGGCTCCTCCTCCCCCGCGTCCTGCCGCTCGCAGCGCTCCTCGCCTTCCCGCTCCTCGGGAGCCGCGTCTCCGGCTACGGCCAGACGGTGGTGCTGAACACGCTCGTCGTCGCCCTGCTCGCCCTCTCCTGGGACCTCCTCGCCTCGGCGGGCCTCGTGTCGCTCGGGCAGGCCTTCTTCTTCGGCCTGGGCGGCTACGTGGCCGGCTACCTCAACGCCCGGCTCGGGCTGCCGCCCGCCGTGACCATCCCCGTCGCCACCGTGGCCGGCGCCGCCGTGGCGACGGTGGTCCTCTTCCCGCTCCTGCGCCTGCGCGGCATCTACTTCGGGATGATCACCTTCGCGCTGCCGCTCCTCCTCATGCGCGTCGTGGAGTCGACCGGCCTGCTCGGCGGCACCGAGGGGCTCTCCGGCCTCACGCCGCTGCCGAGCCGCACGGTGGAGCTGTACCTCGTCCTCGCCGCTGCCCTCGTCACCCTGGTCGCGTTCCGCCGCCTCGGCACGAGCGACTACGGGCTCCTCTTCCAGGCCATCCGCGACAACGACCGGGCGGTGATCGCCTCCGGGTTCGACCTGCAGCGCCGCAAGGCCCAGGTCGTGTTCCTGGCCGCGCTCCCCGCCGCCTTCGCCGGCGCCTTCGTGACGCACCGCTACCAGTTCGTGGGGATGCCGGCCTTCGCCCTCGACTACTCCACGCTGCCGCTCACGAGCGCGGTCATCGGCGGTCCGGGCAGCTTCTTCGGGCCGGTGGTGGGGAGCTTCATCCTCGTGCCGCTCTCCGAGCTCCTGCGCGAGTTCGGCTCGCTCCGCGTGGTCGTCTACTCGGCCATGCTGCTCGCCTTCACCATCGGCCTGCCGGAAGGGCTCTTCCGCTTCGCGGCGCGGAAGTGGAGCCAGCTCGAGCGGCTCGTGCCCATCGAGGAGACGACCCGTGAGCGCTGAGCCCATCCTGCGCGCGGAGGGGCTCACCAAGGCCTTCGGCAAGATGCTGGCGGTGTGCGACGTCTCGCTCGAGCTCCGGCCCGGGCAGGCGCTCGGCATCATCGGCCCGAACGGCTCGGGGAAGAGCACGCTCATCAACCTCATCACCGGCTTCGTCCGCCCCACCTCCGGGCGCGTCTTCTTCAAGGGCGAGGACGTCACCCGGGTCCCGCCGCACCGCCGCGTGGACCTGGGCATGGCCCGCAGCTTCCAGATGGCCCGGCCCTTCTACGGGCTGCCCGTCTTCAAGAACGTGGTCGTCCCGCTCACCTCGCGGCGCGCCCGCCGCCACCTCGGCCAGGAGTTCGGCGATCGCGACGAGGCCGCCGTCCACCTCCTGGAGGACGTGGGCTTCGAGCGCGACTCGGCCATCCCCACGAAGCGCGCCGGCGAGCTGCCCCACGGCTACCTCAAGCGGCTGGAGCTGGCCCGCGTGCTGGCGCTCGACCCCGACCTCGTCATCCTGGACGAGCTCTTCAGCGGGATGAGCATGTCCGAGATCGCCGGGATCCTGCCGCTCCTCGAGCGCATCAAGGCCGCCGGGAAGACGCTCGTCATGGTGGAGCACCGGCTGCGCGAGCTGTTCCGCGTGGTGGACTCGGTCGTGATGCTGCAGTTCGGCGAGAAGATCGCGGAGGGCACGCCCGAGCAGGTCATGGCGCGGCCCGACGTGATCGAGGCGTACCTCGGCGCGGAGGTGAAGTAGTGCTCGAGGTGAAGGAGCTCCTCGTCTTCTACGAGAACGCCCTCGCGGTGAACGACCTCTCCCTCGAGGTGCGGGAGGGCGAGGTGGTGGGCGTCTTCGGCTCGAACAGCGCGGGCAAGACGACGCTCCTCAACACCATCGCCGGCCTCACCCACCACCTCCGCCAGCGCGAGGCGCGAAAGGGCGGCATGCGCATCACGCTGGGCGGGTCCATCGCCTACCGCGGCGAGCGCATCGACGCGCTCTCCCCGCGCGCCCGGGTGGAGCGCGGCATCGTGCTCTGCCGCGAGCGCCACCCCGTCTTCAAGGACAACACGGTGGAGGAGTGCCTCCGGCTCGGCGCCTACCTGCGCCCGGCGCGGGAGGCGCGCGAGGGCGTGGCGGGCGCGTACGAGCTCTTCCCGCCGCTGCAGGCCATCCGGCGCCGCAAGGCCGGGATGCTCTCCGGCGGCGAGAAGGAGATGCTCGCCATCGGCATGGCGCTGGCGGCGCGGCCCCGCCTGCTCCTCCTCGACGAGCCGCTCCTCGGGCTCTCGCCGCTCCTCCAGGGCGAGGTGGTCCGCGCCGCCCGCGTGATCGCGAAGCGCGGCGTCACCGTGCTCGTGGCCGAGCAGTACGCGAGGCCGGTCCTGCCCATCATCGACCGCGGCTACGTCATCGAGAACGGCTCGCTCGTGCTGAGCGGCACCGGCGCCGAGCTCCTGAACGACCCCGAGGTGCGCTCCGCGTACTTCGGGGTGTGAGGACTTCGATGACGAGCGAGACGCCAGCGTCGATCGCCGAGGCCTTCCGCGCCACCGCCGCGCGCGCGCCCGGGAGGACCGCGCTCGTCTTCCTGGGGGAGAGATACTCGGCCTCCCGCATCGACGCCCTCTCCGACGCGCTCGCCGGCGCGCTCTCCCGGCGCGGCGTCGAGCCGGGGAGCCGCGTCATCGTCTACCTGCCGCACGAGCCGCAATGGGTCGTCTCCTGGCTCGCCGTCCAGAAGCTCGGCGCCGTGGCGGTGCCGGTGACGCCCTTCTACGGCGCGGACGACCTCCGCTACATCGCCAAGGACAGCGGGGCGGAGACCGCAATCTGCGCAGACACGAACTTCGGCCACCTCGATCGCGTGCGGGCCGAGACGGCGCTCCGCCGGCTCGTGGTGACGCGCATGGCGGACCTGCTCCCCGCGTGGAAGCGGCTCCTCGGCCACGCCCTCGATCGGCTTCCCAGCGGGAAGGTCCGCGCCGGCGGCGACGTCCTCTCCTTCCGGGACCTGCTGCGGGAGGGCGCCCCGCCGCCGGGGAGCCCTCAGGGCGGCGACGCCGTCGCGCAGATCCTCTACACGGGCGGCACCACCGGCTTCCCGAAGGGCGTCCCCATGTCGCACGCCCTCCTCCTCGACGCCTTCGCCGAGCAGCGCAGGGCGAGCCTCGCGGCGGTGCCCCAGGGCGAGGAGGTGGTGCTGCAGGGCGCGCCGCTCCACCACATCCTCGGCCAGGCGGTGGGCCTCGGGGGCCTCATCCTGGGCGAGACGGTGGTCCTCCTCCCGCGCCTGAACCTCGACGCCGTCTTCGATCACGTGCAGCGGTACCGGGCCACCACCATCCTCGGCACGCCGACCTTCTACCGGATGATGCTCGAGCACGAGCGCGTCGATCAGTACGACCTCACGAGCCTGCGCTTCTCCTTCTCCGGCGGCGACGTCCTGCCCGCGGAGACCGCGCGAAGGTGGCAGGCGCGGACCGGCCACCCGCTCTACCAGGGCTACGGCGCGACGGAGACCGCCGGCGGCGTCGCGCTCTGCCAGGCGGGCGCGGCCCCGCCCGTGGGATCGGTGGGCCGCGCCTGCGCGCACCAGTCGCTCCTCCTCGTCGATGCCGCCACGCTCGAGCCCGTACCGGACGGCGAGGCGGGAGAGCTGCTCGTCGCCTCCAGGCACATGGTGCGGGGCTACTGGAACAAGCCGGAGGAGACGGCGCGCTGCTTCGTCACGGCGCAGGGCCGGCTCTGGTACCGCACCGGCGACGTCCTCCGCCGGGACGGGGAGGGCTGGCTCTTCTTCCACGACCGCTCCGTCGACGTCATCAAGCACAAGGGCTACCGGGTGGCGGCCTCGAAGGTGGACAACGCGCTCCATGAGCACCCCGCCGTCGTCGCCTCCTGCACCATCGGCGTGCCCGACGACGCGGTGGGCGAGCGCATCAAGTCCTACGTGGTGGTGCGGAGCGACGTGAAGGGCGTGCACGCCCAGGACCTCGTGCGCTTCTGCAAGGAGCGCCTCGCGCCCTACGAGGTGCCGCAGTACGTGGAGTTCCGGGACATGCTGCCCAAGTCGAAGGCGGGCAAGATCCTGCGGCGGGAGCTCCGCGACGAGGAGCGGCGGAAGCGCCAGGAGCGGTGAGGGGGCTAGCGCCCGAGCTGATCGTAGACCGCCTTCGCGACGTCGAGGAGCGCGGCGCGGTCGAGGGGGCCGGTCAGGGCGAAGCCCCAGTCGCGATCCACCCAGTAGAACGTGGCCAGGCCCGCCTCGTCCTGGAATCGGAACGCCGTGGGGGCGGTCTCGTCGCCGAGGGCGCGGAGGAAGAGCGTCACGCGCTCGCCTCGCGGCGTCGCGTACATGAACTGGGCGGCGGGCCGTTCGACCTCCCCGGGCACGAGGCGGCCTCCCAGGAGCGTGAGGCCGCGATCCTCGAGGAACGGCACGCGCAGCTCGCGGCCGAGCCGCTTGGAGAGCCAGGCGACGAGGAGCTGCTGCTGCTCGGCGGCGATCTCGACGGGGCGGCGGGCATCGGGAGCGTAGGCGGCGTGGGCGACGACCGCCTGGTGGACGAAGGCGGAGACGTTGGGCCTCGCCGCGCCGCGG
>DATDDC010000622.1:0-5242 GCA_036523995.1 Anaeromyxobacter sp. | reverse complement strand
GGGGCTCGCCGGGCGGGATGGCCGGTGGGTGGGCGCAGGCCGCCGCGACCGCGAGGAAGAGGAATGCGAGCGAACGCCTCATCGAGGCTTCAGTTAGCGCGAACGAGCCGCCGCGGCCACGGATCGACCCCGGGCCTCGAGAGGATCCCGAACGCCCGTTACTCGAGGATGAACTTCCGCGGGTTCTCCGGAATCCCGTTCACCCGCACCTCGTAATGCAGGTGCGGCCCCGTGGACCGGCCCGTGTTGCCGACCGAGGCGACCTTGTCGCCGCGCTTCACCCGGTCGCCCAGCCGGACCTGGATCTCGGAGAGGTGCCCGTAGCGGGTCTTCACGCCGTAGCCGTGGTCGATGACGAGGACCTTCCCGTAGCCGCCCTCGGTGCCGATGAACACGACCGTCCCGTCCGACGGCACGTAGACGGGCTGCCCGTGAGGGGTGGCGATGTCCATGCCCTGGTGCATCTTCCGCTCGGCCGTGTACGGGTCGATGCGGGTGCCGAAGTCCGAGGTCACCCATCCGCGCGCCGGCCAGATGGACGGCGTCGAGGCGAGGAGCGAGCGCTGGTCGTCGAAGTACTCCTGCAGCTCGCGCAGGCTCTGCTCCTGGCGCGAGGCCTCGGTCTCGAGGGAGGAGAGCTTGCCGGGGAGCGCGGAGAGGTTCGCCTCGCCCGCCGGCGCCGCTCCGGGGATGGTCGAGTCCTGGTCGGCGTTCCCGACGGGACCCATGGCGAGGTTGCGCTCGGGATCCTGGAGCTGCGTCACGGCCGTGCGGAGCTTCGCGTCGAACCGCTCGACCCGGTCGAGGGTCGCGGAGATGTGCGCGACCTTCTCCTGGACGAGGAGGATCTGCGAGCGGAGCTGCAGGTTCTCCTCCTTGAGCACGGCGTTCTCGGAGCTCGCGCCCAGGAGGGAGAAGTAGTGCCCGGTCGTGACGAGGGCGATGAGGACGACGGCTGCGCCGGCGTAGGCGGCGTGCCTGAGCCATCGCCGCGGCACCCGGAACTTCCGGACTGCCTGCGAGTGGTCGCTGACGACGATGACCGTGAAGATCTGCGCCTTAGGCGGTGCGGCCATCCGTTCAGGACTCCGAGCCCCGGTCATGTCGCCGCACAGAGTGCGGCGTGCACCGGCCAAGAGAAACCACCCTGTCCCGGATGCACGGGTCGGGCGAACCGGACAGAGCGGTAGCAGAGCCGCCGATCTCCTGTCAAGAAAGGCATTTACCCGATCGAAGCTCCCGGGCACCACATGGGTCTGGATCGCTTCAGGGTTCCTGGGCCCGGATGACGATGACGGTGATGTTGTCGTCGCCGCCCCGGTCGTTGGCGAGCGCGACGAGGCGCCCGGGGGCGAGGTCGATGGTGCTCTCCCCCACGATGGAGAGGATCTCGGGGTCGTCGACGAGGTTCGAGAGGCCGTCGCAGCAGATGACGAGCGCGTCGCCCGGCTCGAGCTCGAGGCCCATGAGGTCGACCTGCACCTGCTGCTCGAAGCCGACGGAGCGCGTGATGATGTTCTTGAAGCGGCTGTGCTTCGCCTCGTCCGGGCTGATGGCCCCCGCCTTGAGCTGCTCGTTGACGAGGGAGTGGTCCTCCGACACCTGGTAGATGCGGCCCTCGCGCAGGAGATAGCAGCGGCTGTCGCCGACGTGCGCGACGTAGGCGACGCGGCCGTCGACGAGCGCGGCGGTCACCGTGGTGCCCATCCCGGAGAGCTCCGGATCGCCCTGGGCCGTGCGGTAGATGACCGCGCACGCCTCCTCCACCGCCTCGCGCAGCACGTCCGGAACGGGGCTCTCGTCGACCTTCTCCCCGGCGGCCCCGAAGGTCTCCGGCTCGGCGTCCTTCGCGTGACGCACCGCCGCCTGGATCGTCTCCACCGCGAGCCGCGACGCGGTGCCGCCCCCGGCGTGGCCGCCCATCCCGTCGGCCACGATGAAGAGGCCGAGCCCGTCGTCCACCAGGAACGCGTCCTCGTTGTGATCGCGCCGCCGGCCCACGTCGGTCATGCCGCGCGCTTCGATCCTGAGCGTGGGGGCTGCCAATCGAGGGCAGCGTACCTTTGGACCCAGCGGAGTTCAACGCAGAGCCTCGCCCGCCGCGCGGCCCCGGACGCGCCGGGCGGCCGCGCGGGAGGGCGCGTGCCTCCTTCCCTCGCCCGGCGCCTGCGCGCGCGCGGCATCGATGAGGGCGCCGGCGTGCTCCAGCGCCGAGTCGGTGATGGTGGCGCCGGCGATCATGCGCGCCACCTCGCGCCGCCGATCCTCGTCCGCCTCGAGCAAGGCGACCGCCGCGTGGGTACGCCCCGATTGGATCCGCTTCTCCACGCGGTGATGCCTGTCGGCGAAGGCGGCGATCTGCGGTAGATGTGTGACGCAGATCACCTGGCGGCCGAGCGATACCTCCGAAAGGACGCGACCCATCGCCTCCGCCACGGCCCCGCCGATGCCGGCGTCGACCTCGTCGAACACGTACGTCGACACGGGGTCGCTGCGCGACAGGGTCTGCTTCACCGCGAGAAGGATGCGCGAGAGCTCGCCGCCGGAGGCGATCTTCGCGAGCGGGCGGGGTGGCTCGCCCGGATTGGGCGCGATGAGGATCTCGGCGCGCTCCGCCCCCGCGGGACCGAGGAGGACGCCCTCCACAGGGACCCCTGCCTCGGGGGGCAGGAGGGCGACCTCGATCCGGCAGCGGCCCATGGCGAGCGCCTCGAGCTCGCGGCGCACGGAGGCGGCGAAGCCGCGGGCCGCCTCGGCGCGCGCCCTCCCCATCTCCTTCGCGAGCTTCAGGGCCTCCTTTCCGTGCCGCGCGATCTCGTCGTCGATCCCCGCGAGCCGCTCCCCGCCGCCGCGCAGGCGCGCGAGCTCCTCCCGCATCTCCGCCTGGCGCGCGAGGGCGCGCTCGAGCGAGCCATGCTTCCGCGCGAGGGCCCGGAGGACGTCGAGCCGCTCCTCCACGGCGCCGAGCCGCTCCGGATCGCCGCCCACCGAATCCGCGTACCGCCCGAGCTCCCTCCCCGCCTCCTCCAGCTCCACGGCCGCCGAGCGAAGGAGGGCCAGCATGGGCTCGAGCCGGCGATCGAGCAGCCCGGCCTCGGCGAGCGCCCGCGCCGCCTGGGCGACGCGCTCCGAGGCGCTGCCCTCCTCGCCGTAGGCGAGGGCCTCGGCCGCGCGCGCCGCGGCGCGGAGCTTCTCGGCGGAGGCGAGCACCCGACGCTCGTCCTCGAGCGCCTCGATCTCGCCCGGCTTCGGATCCGCCCGGTCGAGCTCCGCCAGCTGGAACGCCAGGTAATCCGCGCGCCGCGCCCGCTCGCCCTCGTCCGCCGCGAGCGCGTCCCGCTCGCGGACGAGGGCGGCGAGCGCCGCGTGGGCGGTTCGGTAGCGAACGAGGAGCGGCTCCCCCGCGGGAGCCGCCGCCGGCCCGTCCCGGGCCGGCCTCTCGACGAGCCCCGCGCAGGCGTCGAGCAGCGAGGTGTGCGTCTCCGCGTCGAGGAGCGACACGTGCTCGTGCTGGCCGGAGATGTCCACGGTTCCCCGGAGCGCGTCCTCGAGCATGGAGAGCGTGCAGAGCGCGCCGTTCACGAAAGCGCGACCTCGCCCTCCCCGGGCCGCCACGCGCCGGACGAGGAGATCGCGCGCCCCCTCGCCCGAGGCGGGAGGGACGAGGCCCGCCGCCTCGAGCCGGGCGAAGACGGGGTGCGCCGGCGGCAGCTCGAAGAGCGCCTCCACCACCGCCTCGTCGGCGCCCTCCCGCAGGACCTCGGCGCTCATGCGTCCGCCGAGGACGAGGTGAAGCGCGTTCACGAGGATGGACTTCCCGGCGCCGGTCTCGCCCGTGAGGACGTTCAAGCCGGGGCCGAAGCGGACCTCGATCGCGTCCACGATCGCGAAGCCCGAGATGCGCAGGGTCGTGAGCATGGCCCCATGATCCACGCAGGGCTGACACTGAGCAAGTATTCAGTGGTTCATGCGTTCCGGTGCACGGCATCCGCGCGCACCGCCCGCCGGGGGCTCTTAGGGATCGGGGGCGCGGGTGGGACCATCCGCGCGAGGAGGATGCCATGGCGATCCACGTCTCCGGCAGGATGAGGCTCCTGTTCGATCGGCACGAGCTCGCGGTGGACGGCGACCCGCCCTTCAGCGTCCCGGCGTTCCGCTGCCGCTGGTGCGGCTTCACCGTGGTGACGGACACGGCGGACGATCTGCCGGACCACGGGTGCGCGGGCCCGCAGGTGGAGCCGTCCTATCGCGGCGCGCCGGAGCCGCCCCTCTCGCACTCCGCGCAGTAGGTCAGCGCTCGCCCCAGCGCAGCTTCGCCCGCAGGATGCCGAAGAAGTCGATCTGGGGGTTGCGGACGAGCAGCACGCGGTTGTGCGACTGCTTCACCTGGACGCGGTCGCCGCGCTGGAGCGGCAGGCCCTTCTGGCCGTCGAGGGTGAGGTGCACCTCGGCGTCGTTGGCGAGGACGATCTCGATGTTCTCGTCGTCCGGCACGACGAGCGGCCGCTGCGTGAGCATGTGCGGGCAGATGGGCGCGATGATCACGCCGCGCATGGTCGGGTACATGATGGGCCCGTTCGCCGCGAGCGCGTAGGCGGTGGAGCCGGTGGGCGTGGCCACGATGACGCCGTCCGCCTTGTAGGTCGTGACGAAGTCGCCGGAGCAGCGCGTGTCGAGCTCGGCCATGCGCGAGAGCGAGCTCTTCGAGATGACGACGTCGTTCAGCACCTCGGCGTCGAGGACGCGCTCCGCCGTGCCGCCGCGGTGCAGGTGGACCCGCAGCTTCATGCGGTCCGAGACCTTCGCCTTCCCGGCGAGCACGAGCTCGAGGACCGAGTAGAGCTCGTCCTGCGGCACCTCCGTCATGAAGCCCAGGCTGCCCATGTTCACGCCCAGTATCGGCGCGGGCCGGCCGGCCAGGAGCGACTGCGCATGGATGAGCGTGCCGTCGCCGCCCAGGACCACCACGAGGTCGGCGCTCCGGCCGATCTCGGCCTCGTCGGCGAGCACGGTGACGCCCTTGTTCTCCAGGAACCGCGCGACGAACGTCGCGGTCTCGGACGCCTCGGCGGAGGAGACCTTGTGGACGATCCCCACGCGCTTCGGGACGGGGCACGGCTGGCCATCCATCCCGGACATTATATGGTGAGCCCGGGGATCTCCCGACTCTAGATCCCGCGCTTCCCCTCTCCGCTCGGCGGAGAGGGCTCTGGGGGTGAGGTGGACCTCTTCGACCGTGCCG
>DATDDC010000621.1:0-2749 GCA_036523995.1 Anaeromyxobacter sp. | reverse complement strand
GGCGGTGGCGGTCGTCGCGCTGCGGCTCCCCGGGCCGGCGATCCGCGGCGGCGGCGACGACGTCCGGCCGAAGGGGAGCTCGCCCCACCTCGCCATCCACCGGCAGGGCACGGGCGCCGAGCCCGAGGCGCTCCCCCGCGGCGCGCGCGTGCGGGCCGGAGAGGTGCTCCAGCTCTCGGTCGTGTCGGCGGGCCGTCCTTACGGCGTGGTCGTGTCCGTGGACGGGCGCGGCGTCGTGACCCGCCACGGCCCGGGAGAGGGCGCCCTCGCGGCCAGGCTCCCTCCCCAGGGGGCGGTCCCGCTCGATCACTCGTACCGGCTCGACGACGCGCCCGCGTTCGAGCGCTTCTTCCTGGTGACCGGCGGTGCGCCCTTCGCGGTCGAGCCGGTGCTCGACGCGATCCGCGGCCTCGCGGCAAAGGGCGACGCCCGCAAGGGGGCGCCGGCGCTGCCCTCCGGCCTCGCCTGGAGCGACTTCTTCCTGGAGAAGGGACCGTGACGCCCATCCTCGTCCTGTGCGCGGCGCTCGGCGCCGCGGCCGCACCCGACGCGCCGGCGCCCGCGCCGCTCCCCATCCGCCGCTTCGCGCTCGTGGCGGGCGTGAACGACGGCGGACCGGATCGCGTTCGCCTGCGCTACGCGCGCTCGGACGCGGAGCGCGTCGCGCACGTGCTCGAGCGGCTCGGCGGGGTCGCCCCCGCGGACGAGATCCTGCTCCTCGATCCCGACGACGCCGCGCTGCGAGCGGCGTTCCGCACCGTCGAGGCGCGCATCCGCACCGCGCGCGCGACGCACCGGGCGGAGCTGGTCGTCTACTACTCGGGCCACTCGGACGATCAGGGCCTCCTCCTCCGAGGGACCCGCCTCCCGTACCCGGAGGTGCGCCGCTGGCTCGAGTCCGTCGGCGCGCAGGTGCGCATCGCCATCTTCGACTCGTGCTCCTCCGGGGCGCTCACGCGAGAGAAGGGCGGCCAGCGGGCCCCGCCGTTCCTCATCGACACCTCGAGCGCGGTGAAGGGACACGCGATCCTCACCTCGAGCGCGGCGGACGAGGCGTCCCAGGAGTCGGATCGCATCGGCGCGTCCTTCTTCACGCACTTCCTGATCACCGGGCTGCGCGGCGCGGCGGACACGAGCCAGGACGGCAAGGTCACGGTCAACGAGGCGTACCAGTTCGCGTTCAGCGAGACGCTCGCCCGGACCGAGCGGACGAGGAGCGGCGCCCAGCATCCCGCCTACGACATCCAGCTCGCCGGGAGCGGCGACGTCGTCCTCACCGATCTGCGCGGCACCGAGGCGGCGCTCGTCTTCCCCGAGAAGGCGTCGGGGCGGTTCTTCGTCCGCGATCGCGACGACCGGCTCGTGGCCGAGCTGCGCAAGGTCGCGGGGCGGCCCGTCGAGCTCGGCGTCGAGCCCGGCACGTACCGGATCGTGCGCGAGGATGGCGAGCGGCTCGCGGAGGCGAAGCTCACGCTCGCGAGCGGCGCGCGGACGATCGTCCCGGTCGAGGGGCTCACGCCGCTCGGCCGCGAGCCCACCGCGCTCCGCGGCGGCGAGCTCGCGGCCGTCCCCGTCGACATCTCCGTCTTCCCGCCGCTCTCGCTGAACGGCGAGCGGGCCGCGCTGAACCACCTCCAAGTCGGGCTCTTCGGCGCGCGCGCCACGCGCCTGCGCGGGTTCGGCACCGCGCCCGTGCTCTGGGCCGAGGAGGACGTCGACGGCGCGCAGCTCGGCGGCCTCGGCGCGTCCGCGGGCGGACACGTGGACGGAGCGCAGATCTCGGGCATCGCCGGAATGGCGGGCTCGCTCCGCGGCGCGCAGCTCGGCGGGATCGGCGCATGGGCGCGCGGGCACGTGGAGGGAACGCAGATCTCCGGCGTCGGCGGGCTCGCGGGCTCGCTCCGGGGCGTGCAGCTCGGCGGGGTCCTGAACGTGCTCCGCGGCGACCTGGTCGGCCTGCAGCTCGGGGGCGTCGCGAGCTGGACGGGCGGGCACGCCGTGGGGATGCAGGCCTCGGGCGTCGTGAACGTCGCCGGTGGCTTCGAGGGCGCGCAGGTCAGCGTGGTGAACCTCGCGACCGAGCTGCGCGGCGTGCAGCTCGGGGTCGTGAACGTCTCGACCGGCTCCGCCGTGCGCGGCTGGCAGGTCGGGCTCGTCAACGTCTCGCGCCAGGTGGACGGGATCCCCCTCGGGCTCGTCAACGTCGTGCGGGACGGATGGCGCCGGATCCTCGTCGTGTCGGACGAGGACGGGACGCCGGCCCTCGGCTACGCGGGCGGGAACGCCCTCTTCCACACGACGCTCGAGGCCTCGTTCCGGCGCACCGCGGACGGCGTCCGCCCGTGGGCCGCGTTCGGTCCCGGCGTCCACCTCCGGTACGACCGCCTCGGCGTCGACCTCGACCTCCTGGCCGCCCACGCGACGGACGACTCCGAGCCCTACGCCGTCGTCACGCTGCGCGCGCTCGCGGCCCTGCCGATCACCTCTCGCGTGGCGCTCGTCGCGGGCCCCACCGCGAACGTGCTGCTCGCGCGAGGCGCCGCCTCCGCGCCGCCCGTCGGCGGTGCGTTCGGCGAGACGACGCGGCCGGATGGCACGCGGGCATGGGTGGGGCTCCAGGCCGGCGTCCGCCTCTGAGGCGGCGCCGGGCCGCACCCTCGATTTTCACGAACAGTGGTAACGCTGCCGGCCGTGGCCGGTGTTACTCCCTCCAGACGATCGAGGAAGGCGCGCGGCGCAGGAGCCCGGA
>DATDDC010000620.1:0-5026 GCA_036523995.1 Anaeromyxobacter sp. | reverse complement strand
CGAGCGCAACATGGAGCGGCTCGCGCGCAAGCTCGAGACCGCCCGCTCGCTCGTGCCCGGGCCGGAGCGCGCGGGCAGCGGCAAGGCGCGCGTCGGCATCATCGCCTACGGCTCCTCGCACCCCGCCATCGTCGAGTCGCGGATGCAGCTCCAGAAGGAGCGGGGCATCGAGACCGACTACCTGCGCGTGCGCGCCTATCCGTTCGCGCGGGCGGTGCACGAGTTCGTGGAGCGGCACGAGCGCGTCTACGTGGTGGAGCAGAACCGAGACGCGCAGCTCGCGGCGCTCCTCAAGCTCGACCTCTCGCCGGAGCTGTTGCCGCGGCTCCGCCCCGTGGCCCACATCGACGGCCTGCCGCTCGATGCCCGCTCCGTCACCGACGAGATCCTCACGCTGGAGGCGAGGTAGCCATGGCCGCCAACGCACCGGCCGCACCGAAGACGAACCGCATCGGCCTCGCCGTGGTGGACTACCGCGGCGGGAAGACCACGCTCTGCGCGGGCTGCGGCCACAACGCCATCTCGGAGCGCATCCTCGAGGCGTACTTCGACATGGGCGTCCCGCCCGAGCGCGTGGCGAAGTTCTCCGGGATCGGCTGCTCCTCCAAGAGCCCGGCCTACTTCATGAGCCGCTCGCACTCCTTCAACGCGCTGCACGGGCGCATGCCGTCGGTGGCGACGGGGGCGGCGCTGGCGAACCGGCACCTCCTCTGCATCGGCGTGTCGGGCGACGGCGACACCGCCTCCATCGGCATCGGCCAGTTCGTGCACCTCATGCGGCGGAACCTGCCCATCGTGTACGTCATCGAGAACAACGGCGTGTACGGGCTCACCAAGGGCCAGTTCTCCGCCACGGCCGACGTCGGCTCCACGCTCAAGACCGGCGTCGTGAACGAGCTGCCGCCCATCGACACCTGCGCCCTCGCCATCCAGCTCGGCGCCACGTTCGTGGGCCGCTCCTTCTCCGGCGACAAGAAGCAGCTCTCGGCCATGCTCAAGGCGGCCATCGCGCACAAGGGGACGTCCATGCTGGACGTCATCTCGCCGTGCGTCACCTTCAACGACCACGAGGGCTCGACGAAGTCCTACGCGTACATGAAGGACCACGACGCCCCGCTCCAGGAGCTGTCGTTCATCCCCGCGTTCCAGGACATCACGGTGGAGTACGACCCCGGCACGACCGTGAACGTGACCATGCACGACGGCTCGCAGCTCCTCCTCCGCAAGATCGAGGAGGGCTACGACACGTCGGATCGGGCGGGGGCCGTGGCGCGCCTCATGGAGTCCGCCAGGAAGGGCGAGGTGCTCACGGGGGTGCTCTTCGCCGATCCCAAGGCGCCGAGCTTCATCGACGCCCTCGACATCGCGGACGCGCCGCTCGCGACCTTGCCGCAGGAGGTCACCCGCCCGCCGAAGGCGGTCCTCGACGAGATCGTCGAGGCGCTGCGCTAGCGCGGCCCGGATCCGCCTCCGGCGCCGGCCGCGTCACTCCTTGGCGAGGAGCCTCGGCCACCAGCGGTAGTGGCAGGAATTCCGCCCGGACTGCTGCACCACGGTGCCGTCCCAGCCCTGGTCGACGGTGCCGGTCGTGCACGCGCCGCCGCCCTCGCGAAGGACGACGCGGCCGCAGAGCCGCCCGCTGGGCGACACGAGCTCGATGCGCTGGGCGCAGTCCGCCGACGCCTCGCCCGCGGGGGGCAGCGCGGCGTATCCGGCGCCGCCGCGCGTGAAACGGAAGGTGAAGCGGGCGCGCTCCGCGAGCCAGGCGGGGAGGGGGGACGAGAGCGTGGCGAGGCGGGCGTACGAGCGGCGGAACGTTCCGTCCGACCGGACGGCGATGGAGCCGTCGAGGAGGGGATGGAGCTCGACGGCGGGAGCGATCCCATCGCCCGTGACGCCGGAGAACGGCTCCGCCCGCTCGGCGCTCGAGCCCGGGATGGGCGCGCCGGTGCGCGGGTCGAGCCAGCTCACGTCGAGCGAGGCGGAATGCTGCGACAGGACGAGCGCCTCGCCACGCACGGAGACGCCGCCCGCAAGGAACAGCGGCTCCGACGCGGAGTCGACCGTCCGGACGTCGGCGCCGCCTGGCCAGGCCGGGGCCCCCGATGCGTCGAGGCGCTGCGCCTCGACCGAGGACCAGTGGTTCCCCGCGAGCGCGGAGGAGCGGAGGGCGACGAGCGAGCCTCCGGAGGGATCTCGCGCCAGGCTCCAGCGCACGTAGACGGATCGAGCCGGGTCGGGCGAGACGGTCTCGCGCCGGGCCACCGCGCCGTCCGGCGCGAACGCCGCGACCTGCACCTCGGGAGCCTCGGCGCCCTGCGGGCCGGAGGCCACGATGGCCTGCCAGCCGGAGGGCTCCGGGAGGAGCGGCGCATCCGCGGCGAAGAGGCCCCGGGCGCTCCCGTCCGCGGCGTACGCCTGCCAGCTCGTCGCACCTGCGGCATCGCGCGCGCCGATCGCGATCGCCCCGGTCCCGTCCGACGTCCCGCCGATGCACGCCGACCCTGCGGGTACGGAGCGCCGGATGAGGACCGGCGGCGGTACTCGATCGGGAACGAGGCCGGCGCAGTCGCCGGCGTCGTCCAGGAGATCGAGCGAGGCGGACGCACCTCCCGGTGCTCCGGATCCACCGCCGGGACCCGCGGCCGGGCCCCCCGAAGCTCCGCCGCCCGGCTCCATGCCGGGTCGGGCTCCGGGCGATCCGGAGCCGCCGCCGCAGGCCGCCGCCGAGGCGAGCGCGAGGACGAGCATGGCCGACCGCATGGCGGGGACAATCTCGGCATCCCGCCCCGGTCGCGCCTGCCAGGCTGCCTCCTTCCGCTGCTTCGCGCGAGGCGGCGCCATCGAGGCGCTCGTCGAGGCCCGGAACGCGGGCAAGGTCCGGCGCATCGGCTTCACCGGGCACAAGTCGCCCATGTGGCACCTCGAGATGCTGCGCCTGGCGGACGCGCACGGGTTCTCGTTCGACGCCGTGCAGATGCCGCTCAACGTGCTCGACGCCCACGGGACGGCGCAGAACCCCAGCTGGCTGGGGTCGCCGACCGGCGGGTGAGCGGGCGCCCTCGGCGACGCCGGGCCGCCGGCCGGGAGCGCGAGCGCCTCCACGCCCCGCCTGCGCCTCGCCCGCTCGCCGCGCACCGCTCCTTCGGTGTCGCGCCGGTGAGCCCGAGAGGAGGGCGAGAGAGATGGAATTTTGGCGGTGCTCCGGGCGATTGCACTGGGAGTAGCCTGCGCGCGCCGGGGACGAAGGGACGTCCGCGGCGCGAGGCCCACATGACCGCCAAGCTCACCCGACGCGAATTCCTCGGCACGACCGCCGCGGCCGCCGCCGCGGCCGCGCTGCCGGCCTCGACGCTCGCCGGCGCGCCGCCCGAGTCCACCTGGAAATGGGACAAGGCGCCCTGCCGCTTCTGCGGCGTGGGCTGCGGGGTCCTCGTCGCCACGGCGAAGGGCAAGGTGGTCGCGGTGAAGGGCGATCCCGAGAGCCCGGTGAACCGCGGCCTCCTCTGCGCGAAGGGGCTCTCGCTTCCGCAGGTCCACGCCGCCGAGGACCGCCTCACGACGCCGCTCCTCCGCAAGAGGGGCGGCCGGTTCGACAAGCGCGGCGACTTCGAGCCGGTCTCCTGGGACGAGGCGTTCGCGGTGATGGCGCGGGAGTGGAAGCGCCACTTCAAGGAGCTGGGGCCCACCGGCGTCGCGGTGATGGGCTCGGGCCAGTACACGATCATGGAGGGCTACGCCGCGCTCAAGCTCGTCAAGGCGGGCTGGCGGTCGAACAACATCGATCCGAACGCCCGGCACTGCATGACCTCCGCCGTGGCGGCCATGATGCAGACCTTCGGCATCGACGAGCCGTCGGGCTGCTACGACGACATCGAGCTCACGGACGACGTCGTCCTCTGGGGCGCCAACATGGCCGAGATGCACCCCATGCTCTGGGCGCGCGTCCTCGACAGGAAGCTCCGCTCGCCGTCGTATCGCGTGGTGAACCTCACCACCTTCGGGAACGCGTCCTCGGACTCGGCGGACCTCGAGATCGTGTTCCGCCCGAACACCGACCTCGCCATCATGAACTACCTGGCGCGCGAGATCGTCGCGCGCGGCGCCGTGGACCGCGCCTTCGTGGACGCGCACTGCGTCTTCGCGGCGGGGCCGACCGACATCGGCTACGGGATGCGTCCGGACGATCGGTACGCGCACCCGCAGGAGCTCCCCACGCGCGTCCGGCAGCGGGCGGTGATCCTCTCCAGGGCCGAGGCCGCCCTCCTCGGCGGCGCCGCGGGCGTGAGCGTCCTGCAGTCGAGCGCGGAGAAGGCCGGGGCCCACTGGCTCGTCTCGTTCGAGGAGTTCCGCAGGGGGCTCGAGCCGTACACGCTCGAGGCCGTGGCGCCGCTCGCGAAGGGCGATCCCGACGAGCCGCTCGAGAGGTTCGCGGCGAAGCTCCGCGCCCTCGCGGACGTCTACTGCGATCGGAGCCGCAAGGTCGTGTCCTACTGGACCATGGGCTTCAACCAGCACACGCGCGGCACGTGGGTGAACGAGCAGGCGTACATGCTCCACCTCCTCACCGGGAAGCAGGCGAAGCCCGGCAGCGGCGCGTTCTCGCTCACCGGGCAGCCCTCGGCCTGCGGCACGACGCGCGAGGTGGGCACGTTCGCGCACCGCCTGCCGGCGGACATGGTGGTGGACGATCCCGAGCACCGCCGCCGCGCCGAGGAGATCTGGCGGCTGCCGCACGGCACGCTCAACCCCAGGATCGGCCTCCACATCACGGAGATGATGCGCGCCCTCGAGGACGGCCGGCTGGGGTGGCTCTGGGTGCAGGTGACGAACCCGTTCCAGTCGACCGCCAACGCCAACCACTGGATCGATGCGGCCCGCGCCATGGACGCCTTCATCGCCGTCTCGGACGTGTACCCGACCTTCTCGGCGAAGGTGGCGGACCTCATCCTCCCTGCCGCGCTCCACTTCGAGAAATGGGGCGGCTACGGCAACGCCGAGCGGCGCACGCAGCTCTGGCGCCAGC
>DATDDC010000619.1:0-1879 GCA_036523995.1 Anaeromyxobacter sp. | reverse complement strand
TGGCCCACCCGCGTCCTCCTCGGCCCCGGCGCGCTGGCGCGGCTCGGCGAGGAGGTGCGGCGCCTCGGCATGCGGCGGCCGCTCGTCGTCACGGATCGCGGCGTGGTCAAGGCGGGCATCGCGGAGCGGATCCACGCGCGCCTCTCCGAGGCCGGGCTCGCCTTCGCGCGCTTCGAGGACGTCCAGTCGAACCCGACCGATCGCGACGCCACCGCCGGGCTCGCCGCCTTCCGCGAGGGGAGCTGCGACGGGCTCGTGGCCGTCGGCGGCGGCAGCTCCATCGACGTCGCGAAGCTCGTCCAGCTCCTCACCACGCACGAGCCGCCGCTCTCGCGCTACGACGACGCGGCGGGCGGCGATCGCTTCGTCCGGGACGACATGCCGCCCCTCGTCGCCATCCCCACCACCGCGGGGACCGGCTCGGAGGTGGGGCGCTCCGGCGTCGCCACGCTCCCGGACACGGGCCGGAAGACCGTCATCTTCTCGCCCTTCCTCCTGCCGAGGTGCGCGATCTGCGATCCCGAGCTCACGGTGGGCCTGCCGGCGGCGCTCACCGCCTGGACCGGCATGGACGCCTTCACCCACGGCCTCGAGGCCTACGTCGCGACGGGCTTCCACCCGCTCGCCGACGCCGTCGCCATGGACGCGATCCGGCGCGCCGCGCGCGCCCTCCCCGCCGCGGTGAAGGACGGCTCCGACCTCGCCGCCCGCACGGACATGATGATCGCGGCCATGGAGGGCGCCATGGCCTTCCAGAAGGGCCTCGGCGCGGCGCACGCGCTCGCGCACGCGCTCGGCCCGGTCTCGGGCGTGCACCACGGCCTCGCGAACGCGATCGTCCTCCCCGCCGTCGTCGAGTGGAACCGGCCCTCCTGCGCTCCGCGCCTGGCCCGCGTGGCGGTGGCGATGGGCGAGCCCCCCGGGGGCGGGGACGACGCGCTCGCCGCGCGCGCCGTCGAGCGCGTCCGGACCCTGGCGCGGGGCGTGGGCATCCCGGCGAGGCTCCGCGACGCCGGCGTCCGCGAGGCGGACCTGGAGCTCGTCGCGAGGAAGGCGTTCGAGGACGCCTCGCACCGGACCAACCCGCGCCCCTGCTCGGAGGCGGACCTGCTCGCGCTCGCCCGCCGGGCGTACTGATCTGGGTCGGGGAGCGGCCGGGGCCCGCGTTCTCCTCCGTCGCCGGGGCCCCTGCAGCGGAGGCTCCCGTGCGGGCCCCCGCGGGGATGTGAGCCAGGGTGGTCCCTTATCCCACCCGAGCCGGCGAGCGCTCGAAAGCGCTCACTCCGAGGCTGGGTGCGATCTTTTGCGACCGCGTCTTTTGCGAGTACTCTTGGGAGGCTGCGCACCGGAGGTGCATGTGGGACTGAGCGGCAACTTCAAGGACACCTCGTTCGCGGACCTCCTCCAGTTCTACAGCCTTTCCAAGCAGACCGTGGGAGTGAGCGTCCGGCTCGGAGCGGGCGATCGCGTCGACGGAACCTTCTACTTCGCGGACGGTGATCTCGTCGGCGCGAAGCTCGCCGACGCCGAGGGGCGCGAGGCGATCCGCCGCGCCCTCCGGCTGCGCGAGGGAGCCTTCACCGTCGAGATCGGCGCGCGCCCGGCCGTTCCCACGACGCGCGTGGCGCTCCGCAACATCGTCCTCGAGGAGGTTGGCCCGGTCGACGAGGTGAAGAGGAAGACGTCCGCCGCGCAGCCCACCGCGAAGCACGCCGGCGCGGTCGCGTCGGGCGCCTTCGTGTCGACGCCGGGCGCGGCCCCCGGGCGCCCGCGCCCGGCGGCTCCGTCGTCCGGCGCATCACCCGGCCTCAAAACACCACCTGCTCAAGTCCGGCCCGTACGATTGTCTAGATGCTCTCCGATGTGTAGGCGCCAGCGC